>JADZBD010000007.1 GCA_020852255.1 Bacteroidia bacterium
AAAGGTACGCCGGGGATAACAGGCTGATCTTCCCCAAGAGCTCATATCGACGGGGAGGTTTGGCACCTCGATGTCGGCTCGTCACATCCTGGGGCTGGAGAAGGTCCCAAGGGTTAGGCTGTTCGCCTATTAAAGTGGCACGCGAGCTGGGTTCAGAACGTCGTGAGACAGTTCGGTCCCTATCTGTGATGGGCGTTGGAAGTTTGAGTGGACCTGACTCTAGTACGAGAGGACCGAGTCGGACATACCTCTAGTGTGCCTGTTGTCGCGCCAGCGGCAGCGCAGGGTAGCTATGTATGGATGAGATAAGCGCTGAAAGCATCTAAGTGCGAAACTCACCTCAAGATGAGACTTCCTTATACAGGTCGTAGCAGACTACTACGTTGATAGGTTGCAGGTGTAAAGGTGGTAACACCAAAGCCGAGCAATACTAATTGCCTGTTAGCTTTCTGTCAGGGTTTCAATTACAATCTTTTGTATTCTCTTTTCAGTGTGTCAATTCTTATTTACGATCTATGGCGACTATTTCGCCGGTGTCCACCTCTTCCCATTCCGAACAGAGAAGTTAAGCCCGGCTGAGCAGATGGTACTAGGCCTAAAGCCCGGGAGAGTATGTCGTTGCCGCCCTTCAAAAGCCCCTTCAGAAATGTTGGGGCTTTTGTTTTTATCCCCCTCCGGACTCATTTTTTCTTTTCTGAAAATAGATTAGATTGGTCATTCCAAACTCTACCTCATGCGATACTTAATCCTGATTCTGTTTACGGCACTTCATTCCCAGCTCACAAATGCACAGGGAAGCTGGTCAGTGGCAGGACCGTTTCCTCTGCCAGTCCGTTCCGGTGCAGTTTCTTTCTCCATTGGTGCAAAAGGTTATGTGTGCACAGGACTAGAATCCCAGCTAAAAAATGACACGTGGGAATTCGATACGCTTTCAAATGGCTGGACCCAAAAAGCAAATTTTCCGGGTACTGCACGTGATAGCGCCGTAGGTTTTTCAATTGATTCTCTTGGTTATATTGGGCTGGGTGGTGATGGTACCGGTTACCAGTCAGACTTCTATAAATATTCTCCCGCAACAAATACTTGGCAGGCTATCGCAGCATTTCCGGGCACACTCAGAAGTGATGCTGTTGGATGTTCTGCCAGCGGATTAGGATTCGTGATGTTCGGACGCT
Organism: Bacteroidia bacterium; assembly: GCA_020852255.1. Taxonomy (NCBI): domain Bacteria; kingdom Pseudomonadati; phylum Bacteroidota; class Bacteroidia; species Bacteroidia bacterium. Next base: position 1,176 of record JADZBD010000007.1, read on the forward strand.
ATAACGCACAAACACCTTTTGACCAGTGGAAATACGATCCTGTAGCAGATAATTGGACGCAAATTGCAAATTATCCAGGTTCTCCAACAGATAATGGTACTGCCTTTACTATTGGGAGCAACTTGTATTATTATCAGTTTTTAGGGAATCCTAACTTTTATGAATATAGCCCTGTCGCTAACACATGGAGTCCAAAAGCTTTTGCCAATTTTGGCTTGGCGCATTCCGTCGGGTACTCTATTGGAACCCTGGGGTACGTGGCCACCGGAGGAAGTCGTGATGTGTATGAATACAATTCAGTAAGTGATAGTTGGTCCATGATCACCCCTTACGCAATATCCGGATATACCACTTCAAGGGCAATAGGTTTCTCCATTGGAAATTTCGGGTATGTAGGATTGGGAGATAGTACAATCGCATACATTCCATCAATGAATTTTTGGAAATATACGCCATGCAGTATTCCAACACCATCAATTTCTCCATCAGGAACCGTTGATCTTTGCCTTGGAGATTCCGTACTTTTAACCTCCAGTGCGAGTTCCGGAAATCAGTGGTATCTGAATAGTTCTCCGATTAGTGGTGCAACGGGAACCACTTATTACGCTTCCCAAAATGGAACCTATACCGTGCGTTCTGGTTGCTCCGGGATGTCAACCCCATTCAATATTAACCAGATCAGTAATTCAATTCAACCGCCGATTTGCTTGGTAACCGTAGATTCTCTCTCCCAATACAATGTGATCATGTGGGATAAAACAGGATACAACAATGTTGATTCTTTTATTGTATTCAGGGAGATCACCACCAACAATTATCAGCCGATTGGGAGAGTGTCTTTTGATTCATTGAGTTTGTTCATAGATACTACCTCGACACTTTATTTTCCCAACACAGGTAACCCTAATACGGGAACGTATCGCTACAAGTTAGGAGCGGTTGACACTTGCAGGAACCTTGGCCAATTGGGACCTTATCATAATACCATTTATATCTCCAACAATGCGGGTACATTCAGCTGGACCCAGCTGTATACGATTGAAGGATCCGGCAATCCGGTAAATGCTTACGTGTTGATGCGTGACGATTTCAGTAATGGTAACTGGCAGGCTATTAACAGTGTTGCAGGCACCCAGCAAACCATAATCGATCCGGCCTATGCTGCCTGGGTAGCTACTGCGAGTTGGAGGGTACAAACCTTGTGGAATATCTCCTGTGTCCCTGCCCGCCTGGATCTCAATACGCAGATTGTAACTACATCGAGATCCAATGTAATTGGAATATCCAGTTCAGCCGACGTGAATGAGTGGGGTGAACTGGTTCTTGTGTTTCCAAACCCTGCGTCCGATTTTGTCGAAGTGAAACTGAGCGGGCTGAGACTGCGTTCCCTTCAAGTAACGGACATTACCGGACAACTGATTATAAATTCCGAGTATTCCAGAGTTGAAACTGGTGCTTTGTCCTCTGGTATCTATCTTCTAAAAATTATAGCGGATGAGGGTACGGTGCAGAAAAGAATCGTAATCAACCATTGATTCCTTGAGTTTGATTGAAAAAGAAGCATTTAGTTTTCTCAGATCCCTTTCCCGGAACAACAACCGGGATTGGTTTGCAAAGCACAAAGACAAGTATTTAGCAGTACGAGCCAACATTGAGCAGTTTGCTGAGGCACTCTTGTTGGAAATGAATAGTCACGACCAAATCGAAACACCGAGCGGAAAGAAAGCACTTTTTCGGATCTACAAAGACGTACGTTTTTCCAATGACAAAACACCTTACAATACCCATTGGAGTGGAGCCTTTAGAAGAGCCACGAAGAGTAGGAGGGGAGGGTATTATTTTCATCTCAAACCCGGGAATAGTTTTCTGGCCTGTGGTTTCTGGGGACCGGAGCCGGCCGATCTGCAGCGGATCCGTCAGGACATCGATCTCAATTTTGCAGAGTGGAGAAAAGTTCTGAAAAATAAAACCATCCTGAACACTTTTGGGAAGATGAAGGGGGAAACGGTTAAGTCAGCCCCACGTGGTTACGCCAAGGATCATCCCGCTATTGAACTACTTCGTTATAAGCAATTTTATTTCCAGCACGATTTTACCGATAAAGAAGTGCTTTCTCCCGGCTTTGTAAAAAAGATGAGCGAGACCTACAAAAGGGTTCGACCGTTTTTTGATCACATGAGTGAGGTGTTAACGACGGATGCGAATGGGGTGTCGGTGCTATAGAACTATTGATCTACGCTCTCAAAACCTTTCAGGAACTTCTCAAACACAAAAATGCGATTCCGTTTGAAACCTGTACGTTCTTTCAGAATGTTGAGTTTGAGGAATTCGTCCAGGAGCACATAGGCTGTTGGTTTGGTGATGTTCAGTTTCTGAACAACATCATCGGCATTGATCACAGGATGGCCGTAGAGGTGCAGCAAGAGTTCTTGAGCTAATTCTGCACGTCGGCCTAAATTCTTAGAGATCTTCTCACGTAATTTTTTATCCAGGTCAAGGCTGTCGAGCAAGTTTTGTCGGCTTACCTGCGCACTTTCTTTGATTGAATAAAGAAAAAAGCGAATCCATCCACTGAGATCGTGATCTACACGAGCTTTGTGCAGGCGTTCATAATATTCCATTCTATTTTTCTCGATGAATTGAGAAAAATAGAGGGTGGGTTTTTGCAGGATCTTACTTTCAATGAGGTAGAGTATAATCAGGAGTCGTCCTACGCGACCGTTTCCATCGAGGAAGGGGTGTATGGTTTCAAATTGATAATGGGCAATACCGATCCGAACGAGATGGGGGATGAGTATCTTCTCGTTATGTAAGAATTTTTCCAAATCACCCATGAGCGGAGAAAGTTCTTCGTGCGGGGGTGGGATGAAACTGGCTGTTTGAATAGTTCTACCACCAATCCAGTTTTGAGAGCGGCGGAATTCGCCCGGACTTTTATGCGCACCGCGAACACCTTTCATCAACTGACTATGACATTCTTTGATTAGCCTTGATGAAAGTGGAATGCTTTTTAAAAGTTTGATGCTGTGATGGAGCGCTTTCACATAGTTTTGCACTTCCTGCCAGTCGTTTCCGGATTCAGGATCAGCGAAGTCTTTATCATATACAGCTTCTTCCACGCTTGTTTGTGTTCCTTCTATCTTACTGGAAAAGGTAGCTTCGGTAAAAACATGTAAGCGTACAAATGCTTCGGTTGCGGGAAGCAGTTCAGAAACAGAATTCAGTGCATGGATAGCAGCGTTTGCCTGCTCTAACAATTGTTGGATCTCCGGATCGGTAATGGTCCAGGCATGGTTTACCTGTTCAGGAATAAAGCTCTTTAGACTTTTTTGCTGAATATACTTCCCCGCCTTAAAATCCCTGAGATCCATGCTTTAAATATACGAATTTATAGTTAAATATAGATGATAAACATTAACTATAAATATCCATAGTTAAAACGATTTTGTAACCATCAGAAAATCAGCAAGATAATATTGTTTCGATCTTCGCTCTTCAATCTGTATGGAGGATGGAAGACTGAGGCAAAGGATCTCATGCCAGATGGCATGCTCCGACTAGTGCAGACTTACTTGATTTTCAGACGCTTAATAAAATATCCAATAAAAACCTACCTTGTAAGGTAGTCCAGATTTCAGAAAAACTGGAGATGCAGTACATTAGCGAAAAACCCAGGCACCTTTGGGCTCATAACCCAAAGGCAATGTATTGTGTTTACCCACGAATAGAAGGTAAATCCGGATCTGAAATTGAAGGTATTCTAAATGAGATTTTTAGACGATTATCCGACAACGAAGCGAAAGTTATTTTTTCAACGTGTAACAGATTTCGGCTTACCCGCCATATCATTCAGCACAACGGAATAGCCCTGGCTTCGCGCAACTCTTTTTTTCATACTCGAATAAATGCCGGGAATAACGATTGGCCGGACAATACTCTTATGAGATGTCAGGTCGGTCTCATCAAGCGTGCCCTCAGCGCGATCTTTCCGCTGTTGCTTATCAGTCTTGTATCACCGATTTCTTTTGTCATCCTATCGCGTTCACGCGATAGCAAAGTTACGGAATTGGTTACTCATTGGTTACTTTAAAAACAAAATCGCCTCTAACCATTTGATTTAGAGGCGATTACTTTAACTTTTCGTAGCCCGTAGGGGAATTGAACACCCTCTCATCTGACCAAGTTACTGCATTTCAGGTTTTTCTGAAACCAAAGTTACCTTAGAAGGTAGGTTTTTCGTGAGCAAATTATCAGAGTGCTGATTATCAGGCTTGTGTGCGTGATGTCTGGAGTTTGAACAGTCTGCAGGTTTTTTGCACTGTATGCACGACCCGCAGCGGTTCACTTTCAGGCGTTTTCTGGCCGCATTTCTCATTCTTCGCCTAACTGAAAATTTTAGCGGGATGTTGAAGTAGACTTCTCGCGGTGTTAGCGGCCGGTGCCTGTAATGCGGCCTCACTTCATTGTATTCTTTCACCGCTGCCTGAAGGTAAAGGTCCAGATCTTCGGTACCTACAAAACTCCTCCGGTTCAGGTAGCACGACTTCATCACCCGATGGATCACTTCCACCGGGTTGTTGCTGGGAATGAACCCGTGTACCGCAGTGATCTTTTTCATTTTGATCCCACTCAACCGGCTCAGAAATTCGCTCACATCTTTATTGTTGTTTTCCCTCCCTCCATCTGTCACGAGATTCACATCGTCATGATTCGGATGTTTCATCAGAACTTCCAATGCATTTTTAAGAGCATCTATCACTAACGAGAACCGCTTTTTCCTGGCGATGGAATAACCCAGTATCATACGGGAGAAATTATCCATGATGAAGCAGATGTAAACACGCCCCATCGAAATGGTGTCAACCTGCGTTGCGTCCAGATGCAGGTATTCGTTCGGATAGGTTGTTATTACCCCGGTACCTTTGGATTTCTTCTTCCATTTTTTTCTCTCATGACCTACAAGCTTCGCATATTTATACCAACTGTACAGCGAAGCGATAATGCTTCCTTTTCTTAGCGCTTGTGCCGCAATCGAAGACAGCGGCCAATGTTCCAACTCCGGCTTGCTCATCCAACGCTTCATCATTTCTACTTCTTCCAGACTCAATTGATGTGGATGCCGTTTGGTGCACAAACTGATAAATGAGTCAAAGCACTTGTATTGCGATTCCAGTTTCCATTGCTGAAATTGTGTTCTTGAGATCCCAATGATGCGTAGGGCCGCATGAACTCCGGCCACCTCGATCAAATACCGGATGGCACTCAAAACTTCCCTCTGGGTATCAGAATCATTGCCTGATTTCCGGATTACGGGACCCAGGATGTTTCTAAGAGAGAGATACGAACGCAGAATGCTCCTCATCTGTTGCTTAAGTCGACGGTTCTTATCCTCCAAACCGGCTACCCGGAAAGCCTGATCGTGCAAATCACGGTATTCCGATCCTTTGAATTTCTTCGAATGTTCTTTTCTCCAGTTGGAGATCGTAGTGTAGGGGATCTCCCTCCGGAATGTCAAGGGCAGCTTTTCTTCCTGCCCTGTCGCATACAAATAGGTGATGTACGAATCGTACTTTTCCCGATGTTTTTTCATGCTTGCAGTTTTTTTTGGGCGGCGAAGGTAATACAGGAAACATCATAGCTGTAACTTATTATTATACAGCTAAATACAAAGGAAATGTTAAAATTACGGATGAATCCGTAAAATATGTATTAAATTTGCGGAAGTATCCGTAAAAATGATAAATCGTCTTATTGAGAAGAAAATATCATCCCGGATGAAGGATAACAAAGCCCTGGTGATCCTTGGTCCGCGACAATCCGGGAAAACCACCCTCGTGAAGCAATTGGCGGAAAACACCCCGAAGAAACTTCTTTGGCTCAATGGCGATGAAGCCGAAACCCGCGAAATACTGGCTTCCCCTACCATCGCCCGCCTGAAAAATATCCTCGGGAATACGCAATTGCTCGTGATCGACGAGGCTCAGCGTATCGAGAATATCGGACTTTGCATTAAGCTGGTTGTGGATAACATTCCCGGAGTGAAAGTCATTGCTACCGGCTCCTCATCCTTTGAATTGGCTAATAAGATCAATGAGCCCCTGACCGGCCGCAAGTGGGAGTTTCACCTCCTTCCGCTATCGTATCAGGAAATGGCAGATTATCATGGAAAAATGAATGAAAACAGATCCCTGGAGCAACGCCTCGTGTTCGGGTATTTCCCGGATGTGATAAACCACCCCGGGGATGAAAAGGAACGCCTGAAATTGCTGGCCGACAGCTATCTTTATAAGGATATACTAACCTGGGAACGGATATTGAAACCGGAGCGCCTGGAGAGGCTGGTTCAGATGCTGGCCCTGCAAACCGGACAGGAAGTTTCTTTCCATGAACTCGGACAGACCTGCGGATTGAACAACGAAACCGTGGAGAAATACGTTACGTTGCTGGAGAAATGCTTTATTGTGTACCGCTTGCACTCGTTAAGCCGGAATCTCAGAAATGAATTGAAGAAGAGCAGAAAGGTGTATTTCTATGACCTCGGATTGCGAAATGCGGTGGTCAATCAGTTCAATCCGGTTGAATTGCGTAATGATAAGGGGGCGCTATGGGAAAATTTCCTGGTAACGGAACGACTGAAGTATTTTTACAACTCCGGCCAGCCCTGCAACCGTTTTTTCTGGCGTACGCTTGCGCAGCAGGAGATCGATTACGTGGAGGAAAGGGACGGCGCCATGCATGCCTATGAATTCAAATGGAAGTCAGGCAGGAAGAAGAATTTCTCAGCTGCTTTTCTCAACGCATACCCGGGCGCCAAAACGGAACGCATCACCCGGGATCATTTTGCGCAATTTATCTCCTCCGGTAATGACTGAGCACGGACTGGAGATATTTTTTTATACTTCTATCTTTGTCCCGTGAATCCTTCATCGCGCCACTTTCCTCTCCTTCTTGCAGCCTTTGCGCTCCTGATCTTTACCCCATTCCTTGGATCGGCGCATTTGTTTGACTGGGATGAGATCAATTTTTCGGAATGTGCCCGGGAGATGATCGTTACCGGAAACTACGCCTTCCCGCAGATTAACTTCCTTCCTTTCTGGGAAAAGCCGCCCCTTTTCATTTGGATGCAGGCTCTTTCCATGCACGCCTTCGGCATCAACGAATTTGCAGCTCGTTTTCCCAACGTGCTGTGCAGCGTGCTAACCCTGCTGACCTTGTTCCGAATCGGAAAAAAACTCCGAGGCCACACTTTTGGCTTGTATTGGGTACTGCTCTATGCAGGATCTGTACTCCCGCATTTCTATTTCCGGTCAGCGATCATTGATCCCTGGTTCAATTTGTTCATCTTCCTCGGAGCGGAACAGATTATTCTAGGCCTGCACGAAGAGTCGGCCGGAAAGCGACCCTTGCTGGCGGGCATGTGGACCGGACTGGCCATGCTTACAAAAGGTCCTGTAGCCCTGCTCATTGTATTGCTTTGCCTTGGCGTGCATTTGCTTATTGTGCGGGGGCGCGGAATTTCATTCCTGCAAGCACTTCGCTTCGGCTTCGCATTCCTGTTGTCCGGAGGATCATGGTTCATTTATCTTATCCTCAGTGGAAAATCGGAGCTGCTCGGAGAATTTATCCTCTATCAGGTCCGGCTATTTTCCACCGAAGATGCGGGGCACGGAGGCCCCTTCTTCTATCATGCGCTGGTGCTGCTCTTTGGCTGTTTTCCGGCCTCGGTATTCGCACTCTCCGGAAACTGGAGGCCGGTGTTTACTGTTTCGAAAGGGCACCGTACGTTGGAACAGGAGTTCCACCGATGGATGCGGATACTTTTCTGGGTTACGCTGATTCTGTTCTCTGTTGTACAAACTAAGATTGTTCACTATTCTTCGCTGTGTTATTTTCCGCTTACGTTTTTCGCAGCAGTGAATATGCAGCGCTTGCTTAGCGGTGAACTGCGGTGGAAGTCCCGCGATACTTTTCTGGCAGTGCTCACCGGAGGGGTCTTGTCGCTCGCATTTGTTGCAGCACCTCTGATTGAACACCTGGAAACTTACCTGCTTAAACCCGGTGTGTTGCGGGATGAGTTCGCCAAAGCAAATCTGGAAGCGGAGGCCGCATGGATGGGGTGGGAGTGGATACCGGGACTTGTTTTCGCCGCACTGCTGGGATACCTGATCCTTGCTCAGATAGGGAGGAAAGTTGCATTGCTTCAATGGATTCCCCTGGCTACGCTCGCGGTTACCTCATTGATGATGGTGCTCGTTGTTCCAAGGGTGGAGGAATACAGTCAGGGTGCGGCGATCGCCTTTTACAAAAGCAAGGCAGGGGAGAATTGTTCTGTGGAGACTTACGGTTTCAAGAGCTATGCGCATCTGTTTTATGCTGCACAGAAAAAAAACACAGGTCTGCCTTCACCGCACATGTATCTGGTAAGCAGGATCACGAAGGCGGAGGAGTTGCAGAGACAATGCCCGGAATGTATTGAGTTATTCCGAAAGAACGGATTTGTGTTCTGGGAAAAGCGCCAGCCGTAAGAACTAAGTATTACTACGAGTACTACCAAGGGGAAGCCGGATCGTGAAAGTGGTGCCTTGGCCCGTTTCGCTGTGAACACTGATGCTTCCGCCGTGGCGGGCTGCGATCTTGCGGCATACGGCTAAGCCGATCCCGGACCCCTCGTACTTCTTCCCTTCAAGCCGCTGAAAAAACTGGAAAATTTTTTCGCTGTACTTGTTGTCAAAACCAATCCCGTTGTCTGTAAAACGTATCTCGCTCACTTCATTTCCTGTCCGCTGGCCCTCTGTGACACAGCTCGTGATCCGGATTACAGGCGCTTCATTCTCCTTCCGGAATTTAATGGAGTTCGAGAGCAGATTCTGGAAAAGCTGACGGATCTGCGTTCGGTCCGCAGGAAGGTGAGGTAGCCCCGAGGCTTCAATTCGCGCCCCGCTTTTTTCAATGGAGTGCTCAAGGTCGTCTTGCACTTCTTTCAGCACTTCATTCAGATCAACCGTAGTGAAAACAGAATGTCGTGAGGAAAGACGAGAGTACGTGAGCAGGTCATCTATCAGCGTTTGCATGCGTGACGAGGCATTCATCATCCGGCTTAAATAATCCTTCCCCGTTTCGGAAAGCTTCTCCCTCTCAGTTGTCACAAGACGATCACCAAATGACTGGATCTTCCGGAGTGGTTCCTGCAGATCGTGCGATGCCACATACGCAAACTGCTCCAGGTCGGAATTAGAAAGCTTTAGTTCTTCGGTGAGCCGGAGTAGCACTTCCTGCTGTTGATGAATCAGCCTTTCTCTGCGTTTATAGATCAGAATTCCCACAAAGGTGATGAGGATGGACCCTACCGACAGAAAACGGTTGGTTAGTACAATGTACATTTCCGTGCCGGGAGGTTTGATAAGCAAGGCGAAAAGTGTCAGCAGTACTGAAACCACGCTGAAAAGAAGGGTGTTCATCATTCCTCTCATCCACAGCGTAAGCAGCACAACAACCACGTAAACAAATCCCCAGGCAACACCCTGCGGACTGCTGATATCGGCCCACAAAATCAATCCCGTCAGAACCACCCCTAAGGCGCCAAACAGCGTGGAAATCTTCTTGTCGGTTTTCGTGATCATAAAAGCGAAATTCGGAATATCTGATATGCGTCTGAATGATGGGAGTCACCCCGTTACCTAACAAGTACCCCAGGACCCACTGCTTTTATGATACTTGTCATATTTTCGGTCAGTGTCTGTGAACGAAATTGTTTTTTACTTTTAATCAGAATTAAAAAGATCAAGGTGCTTAATGAGAATCCCGAAGTCGATCGAAATATTAATTGCCGATGATGACGCTGAAGACAGGATGCTGATCACGGATGCGTTGTATGAAAGCCGGCTGAAGAACACTATTCAACACGTAGAGAACGGGGAGGAGTTGCTCCAGTATCTGAGAAATGAAGGAAAGTTTAGCGAAAGACTGCTTTATCCTTTACCCGGAATAATTTTGCTGGATCTCAATATGCCGAAGAAGGATGGACGGGAAGCCCTGCGTGAAATAAAATCGGATCAGCGCCTCAGTTCCATTCCCGTTATTGTGCTGACCACCTCAAAAGCGGAGGAAGACATTGTGCGGTCCTACGGACTGGGAGTGAATTCATTCATTTCAAAACCGGTGAGTTTCAACGCAATGGTAGAGATAATGAGGACCCTCAATAAGTACTGGTTTGATATTGTTGAACTCCCGCCAATAATGAAATGAAAGGACCGGAGATAAAGGTGTTGATGATTGATGATGATGAAGAGGATTTCATTATCACCCGGGATATTGTTTCAGGAATAGAGCACCACAAGTATTCTGTTCAATGGGCCGGCGATTATGATCGGGGGTTGGAGGAGGTGATGAAGCAGGATCACAATGTATATCTTGTGGATTATAACCTGGGTGTACGAAGTGGCGTTGAGCTGATCCGTGAAGCACGTTCGAGAAATCATACTGCGCCGTTCATTTTACTCACTGGGCAGCATGACTTTCAAGTAGATCACAGCGCGTTGGAAGCCGGTGCTTCTGATTTTCTTGTGAAGGGAAGAATTGATGCCAGGCAGCTGGAATCAAGCATCCGCTACAGCATGGAGCATGCACGGATACAGGAAGAGCAGAAGCTTCTGAATCTTAACCTGGAGGAACGCATCCGTGAGCGTACTGCCGTGCTGGAAGAAGCGGTGCAAGAACTGAATAAAACCCGGAAAGAACTCAGCGATGCGCTCGTCAAAGAAAAGGGACTCAATGAACTGAAATCCCGCTTTATCTCAACCACTTCGCATGAGTTCCGCACGCCGCTCGCCATGGTGCTTTCATCCCTCACACTTGTACAGAAGTACGGCGATCTGAATGATAAGGATAATCAGTTGCGGCATATTACAAGAATTAAATCTGCGGTGAATCACCTTACCGATCTGCTGGATGATGTCCTGCTTGTTGGAAAACTCGAGGAGGGTAAGGTAGCGGTTCGTTATGAAGAATTCGATCTGACACAGCTGATCAGTGAAACCTTAACATCGTTCCGTCTGTTGCTTAAGGGGAATCAGCTGCTGGATGTAAAACATAAAGGCCGCCCTGTGGTCATGAGCGATGAGAAGATTCTGGAGCAGGTGCTCATCAACCTGCTGAGCAACGCCATAAAGTTTTCCCCCGACGGCGGAAAGATTACCCTTAGCTCTGAAACCGGCAAAACGGGCATCAGGATCAGCGTCAGTGATGAAGGTATCGGTATTTCGGAGGAGGACAAGGAAAATCTCTTTGGCCGGTTCTTCAGAGGAAAGAATGCAGCGGGTATCCAGGGAACCGGGCTGGGACTGAATATTGTTGTGAAGCAGATGGAATTGCTCAAAGGGAAGATATCCTGCGAGAGCGAATTGGGAAAAGGCTCTACCTTCACGATTACCATTCCTATTCCCTGATCACTTTCACATCCCCGCCGGTACAGTCCAGTACCCTGGAGGTATGAAGTCCTCCATAGCCTCCCGCAAGCACCAATTCCACTTTATCACCGTACAGATCGTGAATGCGATCCGGATCCGACAGGTGTTCTGTCACTTCATCTTCCGCATCGCGAACCGAGGTGTTCAGAATCGGATTTCCCAGCTCTTTTACCAGTTCCCGGATGATCAGGTTATCAGGTACGCGGATGCCGATGGTCTTTTTCCGGTTGCGGAAAATTCCGGGCAGCCTGTTGTTTGATTCAAGAATAAAAGTAACCGGCCCGGGCAGGAGTTTTTTCATTTCACGGAAAATATGGTTGGGAACCGGGCGTGTGTAGTCTGCCAGATGCGACAAGTCGTAAAAAAGAAAGGAAGGATTCGCCCGCCCAGGATCCAGTCCCCCGATCCGGCAAAGGCGTTCCCAGGCCCTGGAATTCATCATGTCGCAGCCCATCCCGTAAACCGTGTCGGTGGGATAGATCACCACGCCCCCTGAGCGAAGGATCTCCGCTGCCCTGCGGATGGCATCTGAATTAGGTTTATCAGGATTACAGTGCAGAATCATTGTTTTATATTTAGCTGATTATAAGCATAATAGAATATATAATAAAAAGTATATCTTTAACATTGTGAAACGCCAGGATCTTGTTCATACGGTAACCAGCCTGCAAAGTAAGGTGGAAAAATTGGTACATTTGCATAAGAAGCTGGCGGAAGAGAATCACCGGCTTACGGGGGAAACGGATTCACTCCGCAAAGAAAAAGAATCCCTAAAAATTAAACTGAAGTCTCTGGAAGAGAAGTTGCAGGTGCGGAACCTGGCAGCGGCAACCGGAGTCAATAGTACAGATAAATCAGAGTTAAAAAGTAAAATTAATGAGCTGGTGCGGGAAATAGACAAATGCATCGCTCTTCTTAACAGGTAAGGGCAATACCCGATCCGATGGCTGAAGTATCCATAAAAATAAACATAGCCGGCAGAACGTATCCCATTAAGGTGGAAAAGGGAAGGGAAGGAATGGTGCGTAAGGCGGCAGAACAGATCAACCGTAAAATGGATGAACTCAGGTCCAGCTACGCCGTAAAGGACGCGCAGGACCTGTTGGCAATGTCAGCTTTGCAACTATTCACACAGAACCTGCATACAGAACAGCAGATGATGGTAGACCAGGACATGGCCTTCCGTCTGGTGGAAATGGAAGCCTTCGTATCCGATTACCTGCGTAAGGAGAGAGAGAGCGTGAACTGATTCCTCCCGGCCCGTTTAATTCATTAAATGGGAACCCTAATATCTAAAGTATCATGAATATCCAACTCGACATGATGGACATCATCATCATTGCCGTAACGGGTGTGGTTTGTCTCTTACTGGGAATAATCCTGACCACCTCGGTGCTTCGCAAGAGTGTCCTCAAAAAAGCACAGCTTAAAGTGAAGGAGGCGGAACTGGAGGGAGAAAAGATCAAAAACGAAAAGATCCTTCAGGCCAAAGAAAAATTCCTTCAGCTCAAAAGCGAACACGAGAAGCACGTGAACGAAAAGAACAGCTCGATTCAGTCTGCTGAAAACCGTATCCGGCAGAAGGAGCAGACCCTGAATCAGAAAACCGAGCAGGTACAGCGAAAAGACGCGGAGCTGGAAAACGTACGCAAAAACCTGGCCCACCAGCTGGAACTTGTTGAGCACAAAAAAGGCGAGATCGAAAAAATGCACCGCCGCCAGGTAGAACAACTGGAAACCATCTCCGGGCTCTCAGCGGAAGCTGCAAAGACCCAGTTGGTGGAATCACTGAAGGCGGAAGCAAAAACGGAAGCCTTGTCGCATGTGAAGGATGTGGTGGAGGAAGCGAAACTTACTGCCAATAAGGAAGCAAAGCGCATTGTTATCCAAACCATTCAGCGGGTGGCTACGGAACATGCTATTGAGAATTCGGTGTCTGTCTTTCACATCGAAGGGGATGAAATGAAAGGACGGATTATCGGCCGTGAAGGCCGTAACATCCGCGCTCTTGAGGCTGCTACCGGAGTGGAAATTATAGTGGATGACACACCGGAAGCGATCATCCTTTCCTGCTTTGATCCGGTGCGTCGTGAAACCGCCCGATTGGCGCTGCACCAGCTGGTGTCCGATGGACGTATTCACCCGGCACGTATTGAAGAGATCGTGGAAAAAGTAAAAAAGCAACTGGAAGAAGAAATCGTAGAAACCGGAAAGCGAACGTGTATTGATCTCGGCATTCACGCCCTGCATCCGGATCTCACCCGTATGGTGGGAAGGATGAAATACCGTTCCTCCTACGGGCAAAATCTTCTTCAACACTCCCGCGAGGTAGCAAATCTCTGTGCCATTATGGCTTCGGAGCTGGGCTTGAATCCAAAGATTGCCAAGCGGGCCGGATTGTTGCATGACATCGGAAAAGTGCCGGAGGATGAACCGGAATTACCGCACGCAATTCTTGGAATGAAACTGGCGGAGAAATGTAAGGAAAAGCCGGAGGTGTGCAATGCAATCGGAGCGCACCACGACGAGGTGGAAATGAATACGCTCTACGCACCCATCATTCAGGTGTGTGATGCCATCAGCGGTGCCCGCCCGGGGGCACGGAGGGAAGTGGCGGAACAATACATGAAACGTCTCAAGGATCTTGAAAACCTTGCGGTTTCGTACCCGGGAGTTGAAAAATCGTATGCCATTCAGGCCGGACGTGAACTGCGCGTAATCGTTACGGCTGAAAAAGTGTCTGATAAGGATGCTGAAACATTATCGTTCACTATTGCCCAGCGTATCCAAACGGAAATGACGTATCCCGGACAGGTGAAGGTTACCGTGATCCGGGAAACACGCGCGGTTAATGTAGCGAAGTAACGCGCGCCACAGGATACCTGCGGTGTGAGCTCTCGTAGTAGGGAGAGTTCAGATAAATAAAATACAATTGTGCGAAAGCATCCGCGGCGAACACCGGATCGGATGCTTTCTTTTTTTCGAACTGTTCTTTCAATGCCGCGTTTCGGTCCAGGAGTTCTTTTGCCTTCTCTTCAAACACATAATCTGAAAACCATTCCTTCTGCTGGAGCACCGCATCAAAAAATCCCCACGCGAAATAGGAATCAGGAGCCTGAGGCTCCAGGGTTTCCACCGCAAAACGCCGGGTGATCATGTCGGGGTACACCAGGTAATCGCCTTTGTAATAATGTACATTCTGCGTATCTCTCCGCACCTGAATATTCGAATGAAGGTAATGTCCTTCATAAGGATTTTTCCCGGTCTGAATATCCCCGATATAGTATACCTCCACACGTATCGTGCTGTCTTTTTTTAATCGTTTCACCGGAACTTTATTCCATTCTAATCGCCGGATCACTTCATCCCAAGCCTGCGGAATCACATAGCATAAGGGTCGTTCAACCTGCAGAGAGGGAGAGTAGGTGTTAAAGTACTTTACAGGGAAGGTTACTTGTTGTGTGGTATCGTAAAATAAACGGCTCAGGCCGGTAACTTCACTCTTCTTTTTCATGGACCGAAATCCCAGAAAGTCAAACAGGGTATATGCAGCGGTGTCCAGCTGCCAGTCCAGGATCACGGTTTTTCCGGTTTCGAAACCTGTCTTACGGGAGGCATTACGCGCATTCCGGATATTCGCGTTTTCTTTGGCCGAGATATCCAGCAGGGCTTCCAGGAAAACGCGCGTGGCTTTCACCCGCTGATCAAAGGGTTTTAACATATGCGTTTCTACAACATAGCCAATGCAGCTGTACAGGGCCGCATAACCGGTGCTGTAACGGGGCGTTTCCATATACCCCACGATTCCGCTCTCCGGAGTTTCACCCAGGGTGTTCACATACGGACAATAGCTGAATCCTCTTTTCGTGCAGTAGTCTTGTAACAGGGGATCCATTCGATCCATTTGTTTGGAAGACATTCCGCCGAGTTTATCCCGCTGCGTATGGATCAGCGTTAATGTATATTGATAGTCGGCACCATTAGAAACATGGGTGTCAACCAAAATGTGCGGATCCCATTTTCGAAAGAGTTTCGTAAAGCTCTCCGCATTCTTTGAATCACATTTAATAAAATCTCTGTTTAGGTCCAGATTCTGTGCGTTGCCGCGAAAGCCGTATTCCTCCGGTCCGAATTGGTTCGCCCGCGAACAGCAGCTGCGGTTCAATGTGCCGCCTACATTATAGGTAGGAATGATCAGGATCACCACATCCTTCGGAATGCTACCGGTCTTCAGCAGATCCCGGCTCCATTCCATGCAGGCGTTTATGCCGTCCGGTTCGCCGGGATGAATCCCGTTATTGATCAACAGGATCAACTTCCCCTGTTCCTTCAGTTTCTTCGGCTCAAATTCATTATTCGCCGACAGGATGAATACATGCAGCGGTTCGCCAATATCCGTTTTCCCTGCCTTTACCAGTTTGCACCTGGAATATTTTTTATCCAGCGACTCGTAAAATTTAATGATGGAATCGTAGGTGGGTGTGAAATTTCCCGCGAAGAGGGAACAGGAGATAAAACAGATGCAGAATAAGTACTCCCTACCTCGGCTACCGTACATCATCCCCGGTTCTTAATTGGCCATAATTTTCTGCCACTTAATGCCGTTGCCGGGATCTATCTCGTTGAGCAGATTCATGATCTTGGTTTTTTCATCCGGAAATGATTGGCTGAAGAGATTTACGATCTCATCCGCTTTTCCCTGAAAATATACCTGCATGGTAAAGGACAAGGGTTTGTCGTTATGTACCTTCTTCAGTAACAGGAGCGCGTCGGCTGCCACGCTTCTCCCGGAGGTGAGATCCTGCTGCATAATGTCCAGCCCCAGCCGGTGATATTTGTAGTTGCATTCCCGGATCGGTTTGAATACTCCGTCCAGCATGTTGGTCACCATCCAGTAGCGGTTCTTTTGTCCTTCGAAAGCCTTCCATCCCTTTTCGGGTACGTTCTGTGCATTGTTCACAATGGTTTGTGCGAATTGAAAGTAAGGTGTTCCTCCTTCCGGCGAAAAGGTATCGTAGTCTATTCCGATAATCATATAGGCATAAAAGGCGAGAACAGACGTGAGGTTGGATAAGTGCGAGGTTTTGGAAAATTCGAGTGGCTGGTATTCCAGGTACTTGAACTGGAAATCTACGTCATTGTGATTAAAAACAAGTGAGTTATAAGACGTTTTGAAAACGGGGCGGCTGGATTGAATTTGCATCGATCCTTTGAATTCGTCGGATGATAGTTTGTCGTTGATTGTTATCGTCAGATTGCAGGTGATCCGTTCTTCCTGTTTGAACTGATCGCCGGTCCAGCGTGTATTGTTCATGAATTCGCTGATCGCCAGCTGCAGGGTTTCGAAAATCTTTTTTTCTGTAGTGCCCTGAATGGTGGGAGAAAGGATCTGTACATTGCAGTTGAGTTCCTGCGCAGATAGAAGGGAAATGTCTGATGTCAGATAGCATGCAATGGATATAAACAGAGCCACCAGATGTTTCATTTTCCGAGAGTTTTAATAACAAAATTCACAATGTCTTTTGCCACTTCCGCCTTGGGCTTCAACTCAAATTTAATGGTTTTATTGTTTCGCGTGAGCAGTGTAATCTTGTTAGTGTCGGTACCAAAGCCTGCCCCCTTATCCTGCAGCGAATTCAGTACAATGGCATCCAGGTTTTTCCGGCGAAGTTTCGCTCTTGCGCTACGGATCCCATCGTCGCTCTCCAGCGCGAAACCGATCAGGATCTGACCTTTCTTTTTTCTTTTTCCCAGCTCCGCAAGTATATCGGCCGTAGGTTCAAGGGCCAGATGGGCGGGTGCCCTTTCTTTTTTGAGCTTTCCCTTTGCAATATGCACCGGACGAAGATCAGCAACGGCTGCTGATTTTATGATCAGGCGCACCGCCGGGGCAAATTTCATGCAGGACTTTCGCATTTCTTCCGCGGAACGTACGTTCACACGATGGATCCCTCCGGTTTGGGTGTCCGGACATCCGGGACCCGCCACCAGGGTTACTTCAGCTCCGGCGCGATTGAGCGCGTCGGCCAGTGAAATCCCCATCTTTCCGCTGGAATGATTCCCGATGAAACGTACATCGTCAATGGGTTCGTAGGTAGGGCCCGCTGTAACCAGCGCCCTGATTCCGCTCAGGGGAAGGCTCTTCTTAAAGAAACTTTCAATGTTCCCGAGAATAATGCCGGGTTCGGCCATCCTTCCTTCTCCACTCAACCCGCTGGCCAACTCCCCTGTTCCAGGTGGAATAACCACAACACCATCTTTCTGGAGCAAAGCAATGTTCGACCGCGTGGTACGGTGTCGGTACATGTCCAGATCCATCGCCGGAGCTACCATCACCGGACACCGGGCAGACAGGTAAACAGCCATGAGCAGATTGTCACAATTCCCATTCGCCATTTTTGCCAGCGTATTGGCCGTGGCGGGTGCCATTATAAGCAGATCACCCCATAATCCCAGCTTTACATGACTGTTCCAGCTTCCATGATCGTCTCTGATAAAATCACTGTGAACCGCATTGCCGCTCAGCGTGGCAAGCGTGAGTTTGGTTACGAATTCTCCGGCGGAAGGACTCATCACAACTTTAACCTCAGCGCCTTTTTTTTTCAGCAGGCGAATAAGAAATGGGATCTTATATGCGGCGATCCCACCGGTAATACCAATGATGATTTTTCTTCCCCTGAGCATGGTCATTAAAATCAAAAGCCGCAGAAGCTGTTCGTTCCTGCGGCTTGAAACAGCATGGAAATATTAATTGTTCTCCGCCTGAGTTTCGTTCAGGGGATTTCTATGGTATACCTTACCGTCCTGAAATTCCGCAATAGACATATCGGAAGGCTTGGGTAAACGCTCATAAAACTTGGAGATTTCAATCTGCTCCCGGTTCTCAAAAATTTCCTCCAGGTTGTCAGTGTGGGTGGCGAACTCCGCCAGCTTTCCGGTCAGCTCCTCTTTAATGTCGCTTTGGATCTGATTAGCCCGCTTGCCCAAAATGGCAATGCTCTCATAAATGTTGCCGGTTTCCTTGTCCAACTCGCGTACGTTACGGGTAACGGTCGTTACCTCTGCATTTGTCTTCTTATAATCCATTGATTCGGCTTTGTTTAGGGATGCGAATTTACGCATTTTTCATAGGATGGCAAAGCATTGATTGTCAGTTTGTTCCAAAATATAACCACTTGGTATATAAGTTGTTATAATTGCTTAAAGACCTTCTCACGCGCTTAGGTATCTTTAAGGCACAGGTAAGATTGTCATGCACATGAATTCAGTGAAAGAACTATTCCTTGTGGTACTGGCTGTGTTTCTGTTTTCAGAGATACAGGCTCAGGATCTGAACCAGGTTGATGCTGCAGGAAAAAAACAGGGGAAATGGATCCGGAAATACAGTAATGGAACCAAAGCGTATGAAGGACAGTTTAAGGATGATAAACCGGTCGGGCTTTTCATCTATTACTACGAAGATGGTGTGAAAAAGCGGGAGGCTGTTTTCAGTAAGAACGGAACGGTGGCACATACCAAAGTATTTACAACCGGAGGAAAGCTGATGGCCGCCGGGAAATATGTTGACGAAAAGAAGGACAGCACATGGCGGTTCTATGCGGAGAAGGGCTGGCTGATCTCGGAGGAAAATTATATAAAGGGAAAGAGAGAAGGTTTATCTAAGAGTTATTTTGAGGACGGAACGGTCTCGTCGGAAACCACCTATAAGAACGACCGCAGAAACGGAGGAGTGACGGAATATTATGCTGACCGTTCTCCCAAAATGAAAGGAGCCTACCTGAACGATACGCTGGAAGGAAAGGTAACCTATTATTTCCCCGGAAATATTATCAGCGCGGAAGGCGTATACAAGCGAGGACTAAAGGAAGGAGTTTGGAAGCACTATACCTCGAAGGGCGTACCCGAAAGTCAGGTATTGTATAAAGGCGGAAAGGAAATTAAAAAGCAGATTGATAACGGGGTGCTCGAGGAATTTTTCCCGCCCAAAGTCAAAGCAAAGGACACGGTGGGGTATTCTCTCAAAACAAAGCCGGTTCCCCGTGCAACGTATACCATTAAAGGTGCAAAGAAGGACGGCCCCTTTGTGGAGTATCACGAAACCGGCAGGTGGGTGGTGGAAGCCAGAATGAACGAAGACGGGAAGGAAGAATATATTGAAGTACTGCAGGGACAAAAGATTAGATGCAAAGGCACTTATAAGAATGGTCTTCTCGACGGAAAGATTACATGGTTTTCCGTGGATGGCAAAATAGAGAAAGAGGAGTTCTGGGAGAACGGGGTGAAGAAGTAGCCGTATCTTTGCATCCCATGTCTAAAGGAAAAGTACTTGTTGCTATGAGCGGAGGAATAGACTCTTCCGTTGCCGCCCTTTTGTTGCATGAGCAGGGATATGAAGTGGTGGGAATAACCATGAAAACATGGGACTATGCCGCATCCGGGGGAACAAAAAAGGAAACGGGATGCTGTTCCCTTGACTCCATCAACGACGCACGTCAGCTGGCAGTTGATCATGGTTTTCCGCATCTGATATTGGATATCCGTAACGAATTCGGGGATTATATCATTGACAATTTTGTTCAGGAGTACATGGCAGGACGTACACCCAATCCCTGTGTGTTGTGCAATACGCATATTAAATGGGAGGCACTGCTGAAACGGGCGGATCAGCTGAAGTGTGATTTTATTGCTACCGGCCATTATGCACAGGTGCGGAAGGAAAACGGCAGGTATGTGGTGTCAAAGGGAATTGACACGAAAAAGGATCAGTCCTATGTGCTGTGGGGACTCACCCAGGAGAGCCTGAGGCGAACGATATTTCCTCTGGGGCACATGCAAAAATCCGAGATTCGCAGAATCGCCGAGCAAAGAGGATACGGCGAGCTGGCTAAAAAGCCGGAAAGTTATGAGATCTGTTTTATCCCGGATAATGATTACAGGAGTTTTCTAAAAAGAAAAGTGAGCGGATTGGACAAGAAGTTGGAAGGAGGTAATTTTGTACTGTCCGATGGCACCATAGCCGGCAAGCACAAGGGCTATCCTTTTTATACCATTGGTCAGCGCAAAGGACTGGATATCGCGTTGGGGGAGCCGGTATTCGTTACTCATATTGATGCGCAGACTAACACGGTGTATTTGGGTCGTCAGGAGGATCTTCAAAAGCAGGAGATGAAAGTGGGTAAGATCAATCTTATCAAATATTCGGAATTACCCCGGGAATTTCAGGGCATTACCCGCATCCGCTATAAAGATCCCGGCACTTTAGCCACGATTACACAAGAAGGGCAGGAATTGAAGGTACTTTTTCACGCACCCGTGTCGGCTATTGCGCCGGGGCAGAGTGCTGTTATTTACGAGGGCAACGACCTTGTGGGAGGGGGAATTATTGAGTGATTCATTCCATTGGCGTATTTCCATTTCAAGTAGTATCTTTGGGTAATGAAGAGGCACGCTTCATGGTGTTTTACAGCCCTGGTTCCGGTGTTGCTGATTTCCGCCTGTAAAAAGGACGGGCCGGCACCCAACGTAGGTTTTAGTTATTGCCCTGAAAAAACCGGCAGTTATATTGAGTACGAGGCAGATAGTTTTGTGATGGATGAACAATGGGCGCCCGGGCAAGACACCACCTACTACTTTCGTATTAAGGAAGTACAACGTTCCGTGTTCACCGATAACGAAGGACGCCGTTCCATACGTATTGAGCGGTACAAGAAAAAGTTTAATCCTGCGGTGCCTTATTCCCAGCAGAGCTGGACTTTCACCGATGCCTGGTACCTTACCCGCACCACCCGGGGAGTAGAAAGGGTGGAGGAGGATATGCGCTACTTACGCCTGATCTTTCCGGTAAAAACAGGTGCCGACTGGAACGGAAACAGTATGAATGTAATGGAGGAATGGCCCTACACCTATCGCTCGGCCCACTCCCAGGAAACAATTAACGGATTACCTTTTGATTCAGTAGCCACCGTAGAGCAGATAAATTATTCGGACCTTGTTACTACCAAATACGGTGTCGAAAAGTACGCCGCGGGGCTCGGCCTGGTATATAAAAAGCTGATATTGCTGGGAAAACAGCAGTCTTTTCCCAATCAGCCTCCTCCCTACGGAGATACGGTATCACTGCAAAGCCAGTATTGGTATTATCCTGATAAGGCAGTGATCTATGAACAACGTATTCTTTCCTATGGCACAGAGTAGAAACGCAAAATCTTAACCACATCAACACACTCTCCTCTCATATCTTATTTTCATATCTTATATCTTTTATATCTCTTAACTTTTATATCTTTTATCCTATTTTTCCTCCCCCACCATGCTAAAACTATTATACCTTCTTCCGCTGATACTTTCTGTTGAATGCTTTGCACAAACCAAATACTGGGTGCAATTCACGGACAAGAACAATACTCCTTATACCGTAACCAATCCAGCGGCATTCTTATCCAGCCGATCAATACAAAGGAGAGCGAACCAGGGTATACCAGTTACGGTGCAGGACCTGCCGGTGGATCCGAATTACATTCAACAAGTGCTCAATGCCGGGGCGGTTACATTGATTAATCGTTCAAAATGGTTCAATGCCATTACAATTCAAACTTCAGATGCCAATGCCCTTACTGCAATTCAGGGATTTTCTTTTGTGGTGAACGTGCAGCCGGTACAGCGTTATGTGCTGAACAACGACATTGAAGAGCAAAGTATTTCGCCTGTGGATTTTACACAGCGTATTGATTTTACCGAAGAGCCAACGGCCTTTAATTACGGTACATCTTACACACAGGTGAATCAGATCGGGATGGTGTGTATGCACAATCAGGGATGGACGGGGAACAACATGGTGATCGCTGTGCTCGATGCCGGCTTTCTGAACGCAGATACTCTGCGGATTTTCGATAGTCTTTTTTTACAAAACCGGATTCTCGGTACATGGGATTTTGTAAGCAACAATGCATCAGTGTATGAAGATAACGGCCACGGCACAATGGTGCTCAGTTGTATGGGAGCAAACTGGCCGGGTGTGATGATTGGCACAGCACCCCATGCTAAATACTGGCTGTTGCGAACAGAGGAAGCGGCAACGGAGTATGTGATCGAGGAGGATAACTGGGTTTCAGGTGCAGAATTTGCAGACAGCGTGGGAGCCGATGTGCTAAACACCTCCCTTGGCTATACGGTTTTTGATAATTCATCCCAGAATCATACGTATCAGGACATGGATGGGAATACCACACGCATTACCATTGCAACAGACATTGCGGTAAGCAAAGGAATGTTCGCAGTGAACTCAGCAGGGAATTCCGGTAACAATTCATGGAATTTTATCGGTGCTCCCGCGGATGCAGACAGTGTACTTGCGGTGGGCGCCGTAGACGGAAGCGGAGCCTACGTAAATTTTTCATCGAATGGCCCAACCTATGACGGTCGTGTGAAGCCGAATGTGGCGGCAATGGGGTCGGGTGTGGTAGTAGCCAATCCATCCGGAGGCATAACCACATCGGGAGGAACATCCTTCGCTTCTCCGCTTACGGCCGGATCGGTTGCCGCACTTTGGGGCGCACACCCTACATATAACGTAATGACAATTTTTAATGCCATTCAAACCACCGCATCGCAGTTCGCTAATCCCGATACCCTGCTGGGATACGGAATCGCCAATTTCTGCAATGCCAACCTTACGGTGGGAAGTACCGGCCCTTCCCCGTTTAACAACAGTATGATCCTTCAGCTTTTCCCGAATCCTACGTCCGGAGAATTCTATTTCGATTTCTATTCAGCGGAAACGCAGGATATCATTGTTAGCCTTACAGATGTAGCCGGAAGAGAGCTGCTGCTTGACGGACGGCATGTGCAAAATAATTCAACCACACGGTTCATGGTAAGGGAAGTGCCTTCATTCAACAGCGGGGTTTACATCCTTAAGCTTACCACACGCTCAGGGCAGATTGTAAGAAGAATCGTAAAGAAGTAAATTTATTTTTTCCGGAAATCGTAATCGCCGGTTTCAAGAAAATCCGGCAGGCTGAGCGTGAGGCCGGACACATTTCCGCCTTTCAAATCCAGGTGCAGTATACTCCACCGGAACTCCGGATCGTTGTAAGTGAGATAGAATTCATCCGGCCCAAGGTACAGGAGTTTACCGATCAGATTCGGATGGGCCGAAAAACGCATCTGGTAATGATCTTTTTCCGGCTGCACGGTAATCTCACCGTAATGCGTGTTGTGGTATTTGCCCGGAAAACTATTTTTTATATTTCCGGGAATTTTCGCCTTCGGATCGATCCGCGACAGGAGCAGTTTCTTTTCTTCTTCTCTTTTTTCTTTGAAATAGGTGAATTGTTCATACGCCTTCCGGCAATGATCCATATCGCTTGTGCCCAGGTAGGCATCCAGAATTTTATAAAAAAGACATTCAAACAGCTCCTGATCGTCGTAATTGGTGAGTATAACTACCCCAAAGCCTTCCTCGGGAAGAAAACCACAGCGCGAAAGCATGCCGTCTACACCGCCGGAATGGGAGATAAGAAGCTTTCCGTGGTAATCGTTCAGAAACCAACCCAATCCGTAGTTGCCAAAATGCTGCCGCCCGGGGGTTTGTGCATTCGGTAGTCCGGTGAAGATCAGTGTGCGTGCCTTCCATGTGTTCCATATTGCCTGACGCTGAATAGGCGCATTCAGTGTGTCCAGCTGGTAAAGAAGCCACTTTGACATATCCGAAACGGAAGAAAGGATGGAGCCACACGGCGCAATGTTGTCAATGTTCCGGTGAGGGATGGAAATAACTTCTTCTTTGTCATTATAGGTATGGGGAGATGCTACGTTTTTTTGCAGAAGCAGATCATTGGTAGAGGTCAGTGTGTGCGTCATCCCAAGCGGAGAGAGAATCATTTCCTTCACAAGTGTATGCCAGTCTTTTCCTGTAGCACGTTTCAGAATCTCTCCCGTTACAGCGTACCCCATGTTGAAATAACCGAAGCGTGTGCGGTAGTCGTAAGAAGGCTGAAGATAGCGAAGCCGGTAGATAAGATCCGCAGTAGAGTAGGAAGAACCCCATGCCACAAAGTCGCCGGCGAATGTTTTGAAGCCTGCGCGGTGCGAAAGCATATCTGCTATGGTGGCATACTTTCCGGCCATGGAATCCATAAGCAGGAAATCGGGAATAAATTTGCTCACACGATCGTCTGCAGAGAGGTTACCGCGCAGTTCCAGCATACTCACAAGTGTTCCCGTGAACGCCTTGGTATTGGATCCAATGGCGAAAAGCGTATGTTCATCCACTTTTTCGGGTTTGCCTGTTTCCCGAACGCCGTAGCCTTGAGAGAAAACAACTTTTCCGTGGTAAACAATAGCCACGGCCATCCCGGGTACTTTCCAGCGTTTCATTTCCATCTCAATGATGGAATCCATAAATGGAAACGTTCCAGGAATTTGGGCAAAAAAAGCAGCGCTTTTAAAAGCGAAGCAAATCAGAAGAATATAAGATGCTCTTTTCATGATCAGAGATGGATCACCTCTCCATAGGCCGCTGCGGCGGCTTCCATTACCGCCTCACTCATGGTGGGATGAGGATGCACACCCTTGATGATCTCCTGTCCGGTAGTCTCCAACTTTCGTGCCATCACAATCTCCGCGATCATCTCCGTTACATTCATGCCGATCATGTGTGCTCCAAGTAATTCTCCGTATTTCGCATCGAAGATCAGCTTTACAAAACCATCTTTGTTCCCCCCGGCACTGGCTTTACCCGATGCGGTGAACGGAAACTTCCCAACCTTGATCTCCAGCCCCTTTTCCCTCGCCATTTTTTCAGTTATACCTACGGATGCCACTTCAGGAGTGGTGTAGGTACAGCCGGGAATATTCCTGTAATCAATCGGCTCCGGATGGTGTCCGGCGATCTTTTCTACACAGGTGATTCCTTCCGCGGAAGCCACATGCGCAAGCGCCTGCCCGCCCACACAGTCACCGATGGCATAATAACCCGGAATATTGGTCTGATAATACTTGTCTGTAACAATTTTTCCTTTGTCGGTAACAATGCCGGTCTCTTCCAACCCAATATTTTCCAGGTTGGCCTGGATTCCCACCGCGCTCAGCACTACCTCGCATTCAATCTGCTCCTCGCCCTTCGGTGTTTTGATCTTTACCTTGCAGCCGGTACCTTGTGTATCTACGGACAGCACCTCAGAGGAAGTAAGCACCTGCATACCGGTTTTTTTGAAGGAACGTTCCAGCTGTTTGGAAACTTCCTCGTCCTCCAGAGGCACAATTCCCGGGAGAAATTCTACAAGCGTCACCCGGGTTCCCATGGTCTGATAAAAATAAGCGAACTCTGATCCGATGGCGCCTGAGCCTACTACCACCATGCTTGCGGGTTGTTTCGGCAAGGTCATGGCTTCGCGGTATCCGATGATTTTTTTTCCGTCCTGCGGAAGATTGGGAAGTACTCTTGAACGTGCTCCGGTAGCGATAATTATATGTTTTGCTTCAAGCAGCGTAATCTTTCCGCTCTCGTCTTTTACTTCTACTTTCTTTCCGGGTTTCACCTTCCCTGTCCCTTTGATCACTTCCACCTTGTTTTTTTTCATCAGAAACTGTACCCCCTTGCTCATGCCTTCGGCCACTTCGCGGGAACGTTTTACCACCGCGGAAAAATCTGCAACTGGCTTTCCTGATACCGTTATCCCGTAGTCGGCTGCGTGATTCAGGTAATCAAAAACCTGCGCCGATTTGAGAAGCGCCTTCGTTGGAATACATCCCCAGTTCAGACAGATCCCTCCCAGCTCGGAACGCTCCACCACTGCTGTTTTCAAGCCGAGCTGTGAAGCACGAATGGCCGCTACATATCCTCCCGGACCGGAGCCAATGATGATAATATCAAAGTTCATAAGGATCAGATTATTTCCCGACGAAATTAAGGAAATTACCGATGGACGTAGCTTTCTGCGCCGACATCTTTCCGGCTCATTTTCAACACTCTATTTATTACCTTTGGATTCATGTTGCATTACAGTTTATCCTTACCGCACCCGCAGGATCATTTCATTCATATCCGTTTCCGCGCCGATAATATTTGTGGAAAGCATACCGAGGTGGCCCTGCCTGCCTGGAGACCCGGGAGATATGAAATAGGAAATTTTTCGCGGAATATCCGGCAATGGCAGGCGATGGATGAGAACGGACGCAATCTTAACCACCGCAAAACCGACCGCAATACCTGGCGGGTCGACACGGAAGGCGTAAACACACTTATCATCGATTATTCCTATTACGCTGCAGAGATCAATGCGGGTTCCTCCTTTCTGGATGAAACCCAGATGTATGTGAACCCGGTCAATCTTGCCCTCTACATCCCCGGACGGCTGAAAGAGGAATGTACGGTTGAGCTTCGCGTTCCTGCCGTATGGAAAGTAGCCTGCGCAATGAAAAGAGAGGAATGGGTGACCGACGGAGAACCGGAAGGATGGAAGCGCGAAATCATGCACGCAGAGAATTTTCATGAAGTGGCCGATTCGCCTTTTATTGTAAGTCCCACCCTGCTTCACAATCTCTTCATTATGGACGGAGTGGAATTCAATCTCTGGTTCCAGGGAGAGATTAAACCCGACTGGCCCAGGCTCATCAACGATTTTTTCATTTTCATCAACGAACAGTTCATGATGATGAAGGAAGTGCCGACGAAGGTGTACCATTTTCTCTTTCAGATTCTGCCCTACCGTTTTTATCATGGAGTGGAACACCTGAATTCGACCGTGATTGCGCTCGGACCCTCCCATAGTATTATGCAGGGCAAAGGATACGAGGATCTTCTGGGTGTTAGTTCGCATGAACTCTTCCATGCCTGGAATGTTAAGTGCATTCGCCCGGAAGAAATGCACCCCTACGATTACTCAAAGGAGAATTATTCCAGACAGGGCTTTGTCTATGAGGGGGTAACTACGTATTACGGCGATCTTTTTCTTTTCCGCTCCGGGGCATTCAGCGCCGGCCAGTGGAGACAAACCTTCAATGAGCGACTGCAAAAGCATTTCGATAATCCGGGTCGCTTTAACATGTCTGTAGCCGAATCCTCCTTTGATACCTGGGTAGATGGTTATGTCACCGGCATTCCTAACCGTAAGACAAATATTTACGACGAAGGGTGCCTGCTGGCGTTTGCAACGGATGTTCTCATCCGTGAAAATTCCAATCATAAGCGTTCACTCGATGACGTGATGCGTACACTGTATTACGATTACGCAAAAAAAGGAGCAGGTTATTCCGAGGGAGATTATATCAAAGCGGTGAATGCAGCGGCAGGTGCCGATCTCGGATCGGTATTTCAGCGGTATGTTTACGGGAAAGAGGATTACACTCCTCTTCTCCGGCATGGCCTGGATGTGATGGGAATGGAACTCCGGGAAGAGCCCTCTTCGAGATATCATGAAGCTTTCATCGGATTCAAGATTCAGGAAAGCGCAGGATCATGCCGGGTCGCTGCAGTTCATCCCGGATCCGTGGCCGATATTTCCGGAATACGAATCGGCGACGAGATTGTTTCAGTAAATGGATACCGCGTGAACAATGACC
The DNA here is from genome assembly GCA_020852255.1 of Bacteroidia bacterium. Classification (NCBI taxonomy): domain Bacteria; kingdom Pseudomonadati; phylum Bacteroidota; class Bacteroidia; species Bacteroidia bacterium. The sequence goes on from JADZBD010000007.1 coordinate 29,204, forward strand.
TGGAGCAGTGGTGCCGTTATTTCGCCGGTGATCCCATGATCTTTTTTGTTTTTCGCGCGGGAGAAATGAAAATGTGTAAGACCATACCGCTGAAAGAAACGTATTATAAACGATGGACGGTGCAAATGCAGCCCACCCTATCTGAAGCACAGAAACGTGCTTATACCGGGTGGTGTAAAATGCCGCCGGAACCAGTATGACCAGGCTGGAAGACGAACTACTGGATCTCGAACCGGGAGAATCACTCGAGAAGGGACGACCTTCCTTCTTGACAGGACTATGTATTCTTTCCTGGGCGGGATGTGCATTCTCTTTTTTAACCGGTGCTTGGGCTCTGATTCAGGTGATGGAATTGGGAGGAGTAGGGGCGTTAATGCCTGCGTATTATATTCTCTTTCAAGTGCTCACACTCACCCTGATCATCCTTTGTGCCGCCGGGGTATTCGGTATGTGGAAACTCAAACGCTGGGGTTTCTTTGTCTACCTGATTGGAGAATTCGGCCCGGTGACCATTAATGTTATTACCGTAGTGAGTCAATTACAGGGATTGGATACAGGGTTTAATTCCATGCTTTTCAGCTTTTCGGGCATCACCAGTCTGATCATTCCCGTCGTCTTTTCCGTCCTTTACGGGATCAATTTCAGACACCTCAGGTAGGCCGACCAGAAGACACGGCGTAACAAATTGTAAATCAATAAATTGCGAGACCATTTGCGCTTGATGCTTTGGCCCTGATTGATTACTTTTGTTCCCCTTTACAACCGTTTAACCTTCAGAAGCTATGAATATGAAAAGATGTGTCTTCCTTTTTGTGATTTTAACCGGCCTGAGTCTTGCGGCACAGAATAATTCCGGTGAGCAGATTCTCATGACTGTTGGCGGCGATGCCGTGACCGTACGTGAATTTGAAAATGTGTACAAGAAAAATCCTGCCGCAAATACTACGGATCAAAAAAGCCTGGAAGAGTATCTGGAATTGTTCATCAATTTCAAGCTAAAGGTGCGAGAGGCGAAGACCCTGGGCATGGATACCACCATCGGGTTTAAGAATGAACTCAACGGATACCGAAAACAATTAAGCCAGCCTTACCTGACCGATACACTCATCACAGACAAGCTACTTAAGGAAGCGTATGACCGCATGCAGTTTCACCTGGGATGCAGTCATATTTTGATCAAAGTGGATCCCAACGCCCTCCCTAAAGATACAATGGCCGCCTATCTGAAGATTATGAAGATCCGTGACCGCATTGTGAAGGGAAAGGAGAACTTCGGCAAACTGGCCGAACAGGTTTCTGAAGACCCTTATGCAAAGGGAAATCTCGGAAGTCTCGGCTATTTCACTGCCCTGGCCGGATTTGTTTATCCGTTTGAGAGCGGCGCCTATAACGCCAAAGTAGGAGAGGTAACCATGCCGGTGCGCACGCAATTTGGTTATCATCTCATTCTGGTTACAGAGAAGGTGGCTCATGTGGATATTTATACATCTCACATCATGATTAAACTTTCTAAAACATCCACCAAGGAAGATTCTTTGAATGCGAAGAAAAAAATAGATGAGATTTATGAAAAATTGAAAAATGGCGCGGACTGGAATGAGTTGTGCAAGCAGTTTTCCGACGATAACGGCACAAAATCGCGCGGAGGCGAGCTTCCCGCACTTAGTATGTCTTCTAATTTTCCACAGGAATTCAAAGCAGCGGCAATGAAGCTGGGCAAAGACGGAGACTTCTCGCCGCCCTTCACAACGCGTTTCGGCTGGCACGTAGTAAAACGAAACAGCGCTAAAACATTGCCTCCTTTTGCCGACATGAAGAACGATCTGAAGAGCCGCGTTGCCAAGGATATGCGATCGAACACCGGCCGCGATGCGCTCATCGGGAAAATTAAAAACTGGTATGGCTTTAAAGAGAGCAAAATGAATCTTCCGGAACTGAAGAAGATGCTGGATAGCACCGTATTCACCGGCAAGTGGACTTCTGAAAAATGCACCAAGATGGTGAAGCCGCTGTTCATTCTCGATGGAAAAACGTATACCCAGTTTGATCTCGCTAAATATATTGAAACGCATATGGTGGTGAAGAACAAGACCGACCTGGAACTATTTCTGAATACCATGTACAAGACCTGGGTAGAGGAATCGCTCGTAGCGTACGAGGAGACCAAGCTGGAGCAGAAATATCCCAAGTTCAAGTCGCTGATGGAGGAATACCGCGACGGAATACTGCTATTCGATCTTACAGATAAAAAAGTATGGTCTAAGGCCGTGAAGGATACCGCCGGGTTGCGCAAGTACTATGAAGCCAATAAAGGCAAATGGCTCTGGGACGAACGCGCGGATGTAAGTACCTGGTCGTGCAAGGACGCGAAAGTAGCAGGGGCTGTTAAGAAGTTGCTTGCCAAAGGTGTGTCTGAGAAAGATATTCTGGCAAAGATGAATAAGAAAGTAAAGGATAACGTAACGGTTACCACAAAAATCTACATGAAGGGAGAGAATGCAACCGTGGATGCGAACTGGACACCGGGTGTTACAAAAGACCAGACGGAAAGCGGGCGTGTTGTTTTTATGAATGTGAACAAGCTGGTGAAGCCTACGCCGAAGTCATTGGCTGAATGTAAAGGGCTGGTAACGGCGGATTACCAGACACACCTGGAAAAGGAATGGCTGGCGGAGCTGAAGGGAAAATACAAGGTGGAGGTGAATAAAGACGTGCTGAAGACCATCAAGTGATATTGAGTTCACTCATCGGAAAAGTCGGGCGCGTTTTTTTACAGCGCCCGATTTATTTCATCCTGTTTCCCCTGTTATTATCCTGCGGAAGCGGAGAGTCCGTGAACCGAAAGGTAGTAGCCCGGGCCGGCGACCAGGTATTGTATGAAGATGAATTGAGGGAGATGGTTCCGGTGGATATGACCGGGCAGGATAGCCTTACACTCGTGAAACAGGTGATGGAGACCTGGGCACGGGAGGCGGTGGTGTTGCAAAAGGCAGAGAATAATCTCATGGAGATCAAAGATATCGAGCGTAAGATCCGGGATTACCGGCAGTCGCTGATCGTATATGCCTATGAAAAGGCACTGATTTCCCAATACCTCGATACAAATGTTACCGGCGAGGATATCGAGCAGTATTATAAGGAACACCCGGAGTCTTTTACCCTGAAGGACAATATCATAAAGGTCAGCTACGTTAAAGCAGAGCGGAAGGCACCGGAGCTGAATAAAGTGAAAAAGTGGTATCGTTCAGACGAGGAATCCGACCGGCAGCACCTGCTGGTGTGGTGCTCGAGGAATGCCGCCAATTTTTTCCTGGACGACACCTGGCTGCTCTTCGACGATGTGCTCAAGGAAGTGCCTATCAAATTGTATGATAAGGAATCGTTTTTACAGTATAACCGCTTTGTGGAAGTGCAGGATTCAACGTATTATTATTTCCTGAATATCCGCGGATTCCGGATTAAGAATACCCTCTCACCTTTACCTTTTGAGCGGGAGAATATCCGGAGCCTGTTGTTAAATAAACGCAAACTGGAACTGATAGCCCGTATAAAAGGCGATCTTTACGATGAAGCCGTGAGTGGCGGCGAAGTAGAATTTTACTGATATGAAAAAGCTAGTACTTTCATTACTCACCTTATTTTCCGCATCAGGAATTTTGGCCCAGGATACAATAACACTGGACAGGATTGTGGCAGTGGTGGGAAACAACATTATACTCGAATCGGAGATTGCATCACAAATTGCCGAGTACAAGCGGCAGGGAGAACCAATTCCTCCCAATGCGAAATGCATCCTGCTCGAACAACTGCTTGTGCAGCGCCTGCTGCTGGCGCAGGCGATCCGGGATAGTGTGGAAGTGTCCGATCAGGAGGTAGAGTCGGAGTTGGATCGTCGCCTGAAGTATTTTATCGGAAAGGTAGGAGGGGATGTGGCAGCATTCGAAAATTTCTATGGGAAGCCGGTGGAGGTATTCAAAGAGGATTACCGTGACGATGTGAAGAATATGCTTCTGATTCAGCGCATGACTTCAAAAATTACCGGAGATCTGGACGTTTCCCCGCTGGAGGTTCAGCAGTATTTTGAATCGTTACATCCCGACAGCGTTCCGTTTATCAACGCCCAGGTGGAGATCGGACAGATTATGAAAAAACCGGTAGTGAATAAAGAAATGAAGGAGTATGCACGGATGAAGGCGGAGGAGATTTATAAAGATGCAAAAGCAGGGAAGGATTTTACTGTACTTGTGAAAGCCTATTCCTGCGACCCCGGATCCAATGGAAAACAAGGCGCTCCTACGTATTATACCAATATAGGGCGAAACACATTCGTACCCGAGTTTGAGCAGTGGGCCTTCTCCCTGAAACCGGGAGAGATTTCTCCGGTGTTCGAATCACCCTTTGGCTATCATGTACTGAAGCTGCTGGCGCGCAAAGGAGAATTTGTGGATGTGGCTCACGTACTGGTTTGCATTGAAACCTCCGATGAGGATTTGAAGAAGGCGCGCACTTTTCTGGATTCCCTCGGTTCGATGATCGCAAAGGATTCCATCTCTTTTGTAGAAGCCGCCTCCCGTTTTTCAGACGATGAGGAGACCAAGATCAGTGGCGGATCAGTTTATAACCCTTTTACGGGAGAATATAAATTTGAAATGGAGCAGCTCAGCCAGTTCGATCCGGCCTTGTTTCTGGTGGTGGATAAACTCGGTTCCGGAGAAGTATCCGCTTCTCTTCCAACTTCCGACCGTACAGACGGGAAGCAGGCATTCCGTATAATATATATTAAGAGCAGGACCCAACCCCACCGCGCAAACATGAAAGAGGATTACCAACGCCTGAAAGACGATGCACAGGCGGCCAAGGAAGAAAAGCTGTTGCGCGATTGGGTAAATAAAAGAACCGGTGGTGTGCACGTTTGGATAGCGGATGATTTTAAATCCTGTTCTTTCGGCTCAGTTTGGATCAAACCTTAACTCTGTAAATAGTTACTCCATGTATTCCTCCGATGTTGATGCAGTAAAAGCCCTTGTTCAAAAGAAAACCGAACTGGAAAATGAGATCGGAAAGATCATCGTGGGGCAGAAAGAAGTGATTCATGATGTTCTGATTTCTATTTTCTCAAGAGGCCATTGCTTGCTGGTGGGCGTACCGGGTCTGGCAAAAACGCTGCTGATTAATACACTGGCCGATACGCTGGGGCTCTCCTTTAACCGGATCCAGTTTACTCCGGATCTGATGCCGAGCGACATTATTGGTTCCGAAATCCTGGACGAAGGCAGGAACTTCCGGTTTGTCAGAGGGCCTGTGTTTTCAAATATTATTCTGGCCGACGAGATCAACCGTACACCTCCTAAAACACAGTCGGCCCTCCTGGAGGCCATGCAGGAAAGGGCGGTTACCGCAGCAGGGAAACGCTATCCGCTGGACGATCCTTTCTTTGTGCTGGCTACCCAGAATCCGATTGAGCAGGAGGGAACTTACCCGCTGCCGGAGGCGCAGTTAGACCGATTCATGTTTAACATCTGGCTCGATTACCCCTCCTTTGAAGAGGAGCTTCAGGTGGTCCGACAAACTACTTCGGACCGCAAAGTAGACATGAAAAAGGTGCTTGATGCTAAAGAAATCCTCTTTTTTCAGGAATTAATCCGGCGAATTCCGGTGCCGGAAAACGTGCTTTCCTATGCGGTAAAACTGGCCATAAAAACCCGTCCGAACACCCCCGGTGCTTCGCCCGGAGCAAATCAGTATTTGGCATGGGGAGCCGGCCCGAGGGCATCACAGTTTCTTGTACTTGGAGCAAAATGCAATGCCGCATTAAAAGGAAAGTATTCTCCTGATATTGAAGATGTTAATGCCATTGCAAGTGCCGTTCTCCGCCATCGTGTAGTGCGGAATTATAAGGCGGAAGCGGAGGCTATAACCACCGATCAGATCATCCACGGAATGCTCGAAAAGTGATTTTTTTTTAAACTTTTTGCCAACCTGTTAGCGTTTCGTTTTCAGCACTTAAGCACCGTGCCTCTTTAAGTCTTTGTTAAAAACCTTGTTCATAAGTGCGTGAGTATCATATTCAAAACCGGTTCATTCAGGGAATAGCTTTGCGTAACCAACACAGAAACACCTATGAAGCGTACTGAACTCATCGGGCAGATTACCGGAGCCGACGACTTCTACAAGGGGTTGAATTTTGACCATTTGAGCGATGACGATCTCATCGTTATCTGGAAGAGCATTGAGGCACACATAAACCAACTCGGTGGTCTTGCTGCTCACCGCACCCTCCAGTTCCAGAAGCAAAGCGAGAAAACGATCTTCATCAAGTAGCGACCATTCGCATTATCTCCTCCCAGCACTCACGCACGGGAAATCCCATCACATTGAAGTAAGAACCGGAAACGGACTCCACGCCGTGGAAGGGGATATGCTTGTTTCCCGAAGGGTAACAGTCCTTTTCCAGCTCCGTAAGCCTCATTTCCCTTATGAATTTCATCTCTTCCGTGCAGCATGCGTTCACATCCGCCTGCAGAAATTCCTGCGCACCGTAGGCGCCGGCCTTGTCGTACGGACAACATGCGTCTACATATTCTTCGATTTTTGTTGTAGAAAGAGGCAGGAATCGTACTTCACTTTGTACTGCAAAGTACCGGTTTTCAGACCCCAGGTGCAGGCCCACTCCGGAATAAACTTCGTGGGTTTTTCCCTGAAGCTCCTGCAGCATTCGTATCGCCTCGGCCCGCCCGCCCGGTTTGTTCAGCACCTTTCCGTTGAGCCATACAATCGTGTCGGCGGTAATGAGCAGTTCATTTTCCTGGAGGGGAAAAAAAGGTTCTGCTTTCTTTTTTGCAAGAAACAATGGAATTTCAGCGCCCTGCAGCCCGGCAGGGAAATCCTCAGAAGTAGGAATCACCTTCACCTCAAATCGAAGTCCCAGGTGCCTGAGAAGCATTTTCCTCCTTGGAGAAGCGGAACCCAGAATAACTCGGTAATGGTCGGAGAGCGAGGCGGGCGTCATCAGCGAATCAGCCAGTAGCCGTTGCTCAGCATCCAGGCAAACAGGAACCAGTAGCAGATTCCCGCCAGCATAATCACTTTAATGAACATGCTGACCTTCCGGAAGTGCTCCTTGTCTTTGGCTTTCCAGAGAAGAAAAACCAGAATGAGTGTCAGAATCAGTATTCCGCAGGTGTAGAGAAAGGAATAGATACTGTTCATCTCCACTTCCAGGGGATGAGCCAGTAACACCATAGCAATCAGGCTCAGCACCAGCAGCAGCAGAATGGTGCCGAGTATCTTCGAAGCGCTCATTCCCATCACAATCGGAAATGTTCGGCATCCGAATTGACGATCGCCTTCCGCATCTTCCATGTCCTTTACAAGCTCCCGTACCCAGGAAAGCAGGAAGGCAAATCCGCAGAGTACGGCAGTGATTACCCAAACGGAATTGTAGCTTACTCCTGTTTGTACAAATTGTTTTCCGAAGTGATTTACCAAAAAAGGTAATTCGTACACCACCGGCAGCGCAGCGATCATGCAACTCAGCAAACTGATCAGCAGATTGCCCCATAGAAACTTTCGCTTGAAATCGGTGGAGTAAAACCAGAGCCCGCTGGCAGCAAAAACAAAAACCAGGGCACCCATGCTGAAAATCCCGCTCTTCCAGGAAACAAAAATACCTGTGAGTACTCCCAGTGCATTCAGCACAAAGTGTGCCGCCATAGCAGCGCGACGCGGCACTTCCTTTTCTACTACCACCTCTCCCGGTTTGTTCACCCGGTCTATCTTAATATCAAAGTAATCATTGATGATATATCCTGCCGCCGCAATCATCACTACACTTGCAACCAGCAGCGCAAACAGCCATTCCGGCATCACCAGATGCATGTCCCAGGAGGCCAGTACAGCCGCCACCAGAAAGTACCGCACCATGTACATCGTGAACACCACAATGAACAAATTCCAGGGACGTATTAAACGCAGAAAAGGCAGCATATCCGACCCAAAGGTAAGATATCTGCCTTTTCTTTTAGAGGTAAGTACGACCTTACTTCACCTGATCGAGCGGCTGCCCGTCAGTGGAAGCGGTTGCTCCGATGTATTTGGAGTCGCCAAAAGCCAGTACAGGGATGAAAATGATGCCGAGGAAGATGATTCCTACAGTCATGCCGGCCCCATGACCGAAATTTTTGGAAATTCCGTGGATCATCATGATCAGAAACACATAGTTCACGATTGGAACCAGGAGGATCAGGAAAATCCACCACCAGGGCTTCTGTGCTACACGAAGCATTACGATGATGTTGTAGATGGGCACCAGAATGGCCCAACCCGGTTGACCGGCCTTTGTAAAGATTTTCCACCAGCTGGCGATCATCAATACAATCAGCGCAACGTAAATGATAATTACTACTGCCATTTGTTTAGGTTTTGAGGTTAGTGTTCGGCAATATTATAAAAAAGCCATCAACATCTCAGACCATGTTCTTCACAATCGACTGACTCATAAGCTTATAGATATTTTTTGTTAATTTGCTGTTTTTCAGCTGCTTGCGATGTTTAAGCATGGTCTTGAGGTCCTGGCGTACCGCCGGCCCTGTTTGTAAATGCAGTGCTCTCCCTCTAACCGCCAGCCGGGCAGTTTCCAGAATCAGTTCGTTGAGCAGGGTGGGAGGACAGCTTCCTTTCTTTAGTGTTCGTTGGGCAAGATGCACCAAATGATTTCCGAAATTATTTGCGAAAACTGCCGCCAGATGAGAGGCCGCCCTTTGCCGCTCGGTCATAATATACACCCCCGGGCTCATGCTCTTACCGGCTTGCTTTAGTACACGGAGTGCTTCCGTGCTGTTGGCATTAATAACTACCGGAAAGCGCAGCTTTTTGCCCCGGTTGGCAGCGGAAAAAGTCATGACCGGCCATAACACTCCGTATTTTTTGAATTTTTTCCTGAATACGTCCATCTCCAGGCTGCCCGAAACATGTGCCACCACACCACTTCCCGGATTGAGCCGGGCTGCCAGGTTACGCACTTCATCGTCTTTGATCGCTATCAAATACAGATCCAGATCTCTGGGCAGTTCAGAGATATCTGCAAACGCTTTCGATGAAAGCTTACGCGCCAGGGTGCGGGCCTTACGGATATCGCGGCTCCATACCGCACTGATCCGGTGACCTTTGTACTTGAGCTGTAGTCCCAGCGCCGTTCCGGCATTACCCGCTCCAATGACAGCGATTCTCATGCATGCTTATTTTTTCTGATTCTGCGCCTTATGGCCATCAATGTTCCTGCCGCCATCACAAGGCATCCGGTCCAAAGTAAATTAATAGCGGGGAATTCTACGGCCTTCAATACAATAAAATCGTCTCTTTCCTGCTTTTTTCTTACGAAGGAGATGTCGGCCTTCCCCGTGTTGGGATCAATTTTCCACATCACCACTTTTAGCCCCAGGCGGGGAATTTCGGCTTCTTTTACATGGGCCTCGTCGCCGGTGATGTAATAAATGGGCATTACAAGCGTATCCTGTTTGTAAAAATCTACAATGCGGATGCGTGCTCCCACGAGGATGTCGGGTTTGCCGAGAGACATTCCGGCAGTGTCCGGTTTCATTTCATATCCTTCAAACACGAGGTAGAAGTTATAACCTGCCACAGTATCACCGGCAGCCATCTGCTCGCTGTTCGGCGCCATATACTCTCCCAGCTGGGTGGTATCTGTGAGTGAGCTCAAATCCGCGTACATTACATGGGTGTAAATGTCCTTGTGCAAAAAATGCCGTGTATCGGGTTCTGCCGAATTCCCCATTCTTTCATTCAGCTGAATATATGGATGCAGTGAAAACGCCTCGCTGCCGTTCGGATGAAAATAATCTACCCGGAAAGCCACTTTGTTTCCGTCGGCCGATTTTCCCTTGTAAACGCCCAGATAATCGCCGAGCTGAACTGTATCGTTCAGCGCCATCATCACGTTATCTCCCTTGCTGAAATCTTCTCCCAGCCAGGAAAAACGATCCTGTTCGCTTCGGGAAATAACCTCGCTGCGTCCGGCAGAGATCAGTGCTCCGGCGATCAGCATGCCAAAGCCGGCATGGGCCAGTGGGGCACCGGCATGATCCCACTTACCTTTCAGCACACTGAAAATGTACGCGATATTGCCTGAGATGGCGAAGAGTGTGGAGAATAGAAGGAGCAGCCAGAGCAGATGGAAGTCCTGACCGATCCACCCCGTGAACGCACCAATGATACCGGTGGAAACCAGAGAAAAAATCAGAGGCCATAGCAGCTTTTTCCGGAGATCACGCCAGTCGCTGTGCCCGAATTTGAGAAACTTTCCTGCTGCCAGGATGATTCCCACAAAAATGGTGAAGCCGGCCTGCCATTTATTATAATCTTCCGGCTCAAGTCCGGCCAGCGTCAGACCTGAAATTTTATTGATTACCGGAAACGAAGTAGTGAAACAAATATGAAAGGCGGAAAGTAAAAGTATCACCATGCCGGCCAGCATCCAGAACTCTCTTGAACTAAGATCATCAGGGCCTGTGTTTTTGGGAATTTCTTTTCGCCGGATAACTAGAAGCGCAAGGCCTAAAATCATGAAGAGCCCGAGGAACACGAGCAACTGCCAGTACATACCCAGGTCAGTGAAAGCATGTACACTGGATTCGCCCAGGATACCGCTTCGTGTGAGGAACGTGGAGTAAAGAACAAGAACAAAAGTGATGATCATTAGAAATAGTCCCAGCAAATGGTTCCTGTTCCGGCTTTTCATGATGAACAAAATATGACCACCGGCAACCAGTGTGATCCAGGGAACAAGTGAAGCGTTTTCCACCGGATCCCATGCCCAGAAACCGCCGAAGCTCAGCGCCTCATAGGCCCATGCTCCTCCCATGAGGATACCAAGTCCCAATACGAGAACACCCGAGAATGTCCAGGGAAGTACAGGAGCAATCCATCCGGTAATATTTTTTTTCCACAAGGCAGCTACGGCGAAGCAGAAAGGAACCAGCGTAAGAGCGAAGCCAAGGAACAGGGTGGGCGGATGAATGCTCATCCAGTAATTCTGTAAAAGGGGATTGAGTCCGCGGCCGTCGGCAAACTGCGGGAGAGTAAGATAATTCTCCATCAGGGTCCATGGCAAGCCGATATTTTCCGGTTGTTCGCGCACCAGCAGAAACGGGCTGCTTCCCCATTTATATCCCAGAATATATATTCCGAGCACCATGGACGACAGAAACACCTGCACGAGCATAAACGTACTCATAACGGGCGCTTCCCATTCACCGCCTTTCCGGATCAGAAGTGCTGCGATCACAACATGCCAGAACGTCCATAGAAGAAAAGAGCCTTCCTGGCCTTCCCAGAAACAGGCAAAGATGAAATTCATGCTCATGTTCAGGCTGGAATGCTGCCACACATACTGGTATTCGAAATAATGATTGGCGAGCATAAAGAACAACAGGGCGATGGCAAGAAGAACGCCCAGAGCGTGAAAAAGCCAGGTGATTCTTCCCAGCCGGAGCCAGGCATCTTCACCGGGCCTGCGCGCTGCTCTGAAATACGCATACGAGGAAATCAATGCTGCGATAAATGCAATGAGTAAAAAAGCATGGCCGGTTATCCCGGCCCACGTGCGCTCGCTGATATAGGTGATGTCCTCCACCCGCTGATCAGGGATTGGCCGGCTGATCTTCCGGCCGGGTGTTATTGTACTTGCTGGGGCATTTCATCAGGATTTCTTTTGCATGAAATGCATCTCCTTCAGCCTTTCCGATGATTACGAGCTTGTCCGATCGCTCAAAGTCGGTGGGTTTCTCCTTATGAAGAAAAATTTTTTTCTCTACACCGGCGGTGTCACGCATATAAAAAACCGTAAGATTAGGATCCCGGGCCGGTTCATAAATCAGTTCCTTATCACTGGACCAGGTGCCGATCACATGATATTCATCGCCGGGATTTTCGAAGGCGGTGTTAAAAACATCATAGGTTCCGGCATCCGACAGCGTGGAAAAGATCACAGCCGAACCCGCCGCGATGATCAATAGCGCTATAATGTGGGTGAATTTCATTTCTTGTCTTTTTCCAGTTTGGAAATTTTCCGGTCAAGGACAAATACCCAGGAAAGTATTCCCAGCAAGATGGTGAGCAGGCAAACTACCACCACCCAGAATTTGCCGTCCTGTCTTAGTACGTCGGCCATCTCCGGAGTGTCCTGTGCATGCAGCGCATTAACGGTCAAGAGGACCGGAAGAAGCAGAAGTTGTTTCATAGTGATTCAGAGTAAGAAGTTTTATCCGCACTTTGAGACTGCCTAGCCATATACCGAGCAGGATCCAGCCCGCTACGGCAGGGTAAAATACCAGTTTCATCCGGCCGTCCATGTCGTAGTTGGAAAAAGCGGGGTTGCCGCCATTGCCGGGATGCAGGGAGTCGTACACACGTGGCAGAACCATCAGCAGAACCATCATCATCATGTAAGCAAACACACTGTATACGGCGGAGAGTTTTCCTCGTTTTATTTCATCCTCTACTGATCCGCGGAGGATGAGATAGGCAAAATAAATGAGCATGGTTACCGCTGCGCCATTGAGTTTAACGTCATTTGTCCACCAGGCTCCCCAGGTGTAACGGGCCCACAGACTGCCGGTAACGGTGCCCAGTATACCGAAGATCACACCTGCTTCGGCATACTGGCTGGCGATCACATCATGACGAAGTTCTCCTTTTCGGAGGTACAACAGGCTGTACACCAGGGAGACAGTGTAAAGTGTCATCATGGTGAACCACATCGGTACGTGAAAATACAGGTTGCGTATGGTTTCGTTAAGGATAAAACGGGCGGGAACTTCCCCGTAAAATCCCATCAAAAGCGAGTAGGAGAGCAGAACAACGCACGTTATTTTCCACCATGCTCCTTTCATTCTTTCCAAAGGTAGGGAAATAACAAATAGCTGAGACTCAGTACGAGACCATCCATGGCGGCTAGTGATACCATATATTTCCAACCCAACGTGAACTCCAATCCGGAGATCGAAAAATGGGTAAGGCGGATGAGCATGAGCAGGAGTGGAAGCAGCAGTGGAAAACTCAGGATGCTCATCAGCGTGAAATTCGATCCGCTACGTGAGGCGATTGCCGACATCAGGGTGAGCGTTCCGGAAATACCCAGGCTGCCGAGCAGCAGAGCGGCCAGAAAAAGGGAAGGTGTATGGTTAGGATCAGAGTGAAGCAGTGTGAAAAGCAGATAACAAATCAGCCCGATCAGGAAAAGCAGAAGAAAATTATAAAGTGTCTTTCCCATGATAAAACTCCGGGGCGGCACGGTGTAAAAATAATAGAGCATCCGGCCGGAGGACTCTGCCATAAAACTTTTGGCGGCAGCGTTCACTGCGGCGAAGAGAAGAACGATCCAGAAAAGGGCGTTCCACACCTCCGGCTCAAGAATACGCATAAAGGCCATATAGGTAATAAATACGGCAGAGGCGACATAGAGAAGAATGCCGCCCAGGGCATACTTCCGCCGCCGCTCGGTCCGGAAATCGTGAACCAGTATATTCCACATTGCTTTCACGCCTGCAAAGATACGAGGCGGACGGGAAAGGCTATGGAAAATCGTTGTACCTTTGTCTTTTAAACATTTGACCATGAGGAAGATACTTTGTATTTCATTGATTACTACGGCCACGATGGGTTTTCGGACCGGTTCGGGATCCTTCTACGATTTTAAAGTGAAGGATATAGACGGGAAGGAGTTTGATTTTTCTACCCTCAGGGGTAAGACGGTCATGATTGTAAATACGGCATCCGAATGTGGGTACACGCCCCAATACAAAGAACTGGAAGAACTCTACCAGGTATATAAATCTAAGAACTTTATCATCCTCGGATTTCCGTCGAACGATTTCGGCTCTCAGGAGCCAGGCAGCAATTCGGAAATCAAAGAGTTTTGCAGCAAGAATTACGGCGTCACATTTCCTATGATGGAAAAAATAGTGGTGAAAGGTGAAAGCTGTCATCCGTTATATCAATGGCTGACACGTAAGGAGAAGAACGGGGTGCTCGACGCAGAAGTACGGTGGAATTTCAATAAGTTCCTGGTGAGTGCAGACGGGAAAACGGTACGTTATTTTGCCTCCAAAGTTCGTCCTATGGACACGGAAATCACCAAGCATATTTCCTCCGATGGAAAATAAGCCTTTGGATATTCTGGCCATAGGGGTCCACCCGGATGATGTGGAATTGAGCTGCTCCGGTACACTTCTACGGGAAATCGCGGCGGGTAAGCGCTGCGGCGTGCTTCATCTTACGCATGGTGAGATGGGTACCCGTGGCACAGCGGCGTTGCGCCTTAAAGAGAGTGATGCTGCATCAAAGTTGATGGGATTGCATGTTCATGAACAGTTAGACATGAAGGATTGCGGGATAGTGAACGATGCTCCGTCCCGTACAGCAATTATTCGAATCCTTCGGAAGTACCGGCCAAGGATTGTTTTGGGTAATACGCTATCCGACCGGCATCCGGATCACGGGCATGCGGGTAATTTAATTTCGGAGTCCTGCTTTTATTCCGGCCTTGAAAAGCTTGAAACCTCATATGAAGGTAAGACGCAAAAGGCTTTTCGCCCGCAGCTGGTTCTGCACTATGCGCAGGATCATTTGCTCATGCCTGATCTTATTACGGACATCTCGCCATATATGAAGCAGAAACTCGAAGTGATCATGTGTTATGCTTCCCAGTTTTATTCCCCCGGCTCCAGCGAGCCCGAGACCTCTATTTCCCGGAAAGATTTTTTGCTTCAGGTAGAAGGGAGAGCCAGAACCTACGGCCGTCAGATTGGTGTGGAATTCGGAGAAGCATATACCTGTATCCGTCCACTGGGTGTTACGGATATTTCAGCTGTTTTTTAAGCAACCGGTTCAATAAAAAAACCCCGGGCATTCGCCGCGGGGTTTTTTATTTAATAGAATCTGTGATTACTTGTTGATCACGAGTTTCTTTGTGATGGAGAATTCACCTGCTTTTACAGTCACAAAATAGATTCCGGCCTCAAGGTTGCTGCCATCTACATTGATTTCCTGCTTACCTGCAGCCAAACGCTCGTCAGCGATTACATTCACCGTCTGGCCAATGGTATTGGTCAGGGTAATGTTCACATGAGACGCGGTGTTCAGGTTCAGAGTGAATGTGCTGTTTCCGCTGCTGGGGTTCGGGTACGGGTTCGATACGGAGAACAGATTGTTGTTTTCCTCTGAGAAACCTATGTTACATCCCAGCTGCACGGGAGATCCTGCAACGGTCATAGATGCGTCTGTTACAGTGATTCCCTCACCGAAACGGAACTGGCACACAGCGAGGTCATCGTTGTTGATCAGTACCATGTAAGAAAGCGGAATGTTATGGATTCCTGAAGCAGAAAGCACATATTGAGGAACCGAACCGAAGGTAGTGATACCGTCAGCACAAGAACCTACGGTGGTATTCTGCGGGGCAGTCCACTGAATAGCGGTAGCATTTGTAACGTTTGCTCCGATCACATGGTGATCAGGATAAGCGTTACCCTGTCCTGCAAAGGTGTTAGTGTCGGTATCGAACCAGGAGAAGAACAAACGGTCGCGGTTCCAGTTAGCAGAAACCTGCGGACGGTTATCTTCGCTGATAGGAGTTGTTCCGAAATCACCACGGAAAGTCATGGTTTCAGCAATTTTCTGAATATACCAGGTGTTACCGCCGTCCGTAGTGTAAACATCTGACATAATCTTAAGTGATGTGGTGGGAACTGACCATCCGCCGCCGGTAGCCTGTGGGCTGGTGATGATGGCAATGTGCAGGTTTCCGTTTACATCAACAATCGCATCGAAATCGAAGCCATGGGTGTACATACCGCTTCCCACGTTATTCATGATACCGTCAATGTTGGTACCAAGGCAAAGACGGGAAGGGGTGCCCCAGGTGGTTCCGCCATCGGTGGTTTTACGGATAATCAGGTAACTCGCTGAGTCGGCAAAGGGTGGAGCAAATGACTGCTGGTCATGACCGAGTACGATGAGATACCCTGTGCCGCCAGTTTTTGCAAAAGCAACTCCCGCGTGGGTGAGATTGTGGAGGTTGTTAGCATCCAGAGAAACCGGGAAATAAACCTTGCTCAGGTTCATATCGTAACGGTTTGCACTGGTATTCCAGGTACCTACGTTAACCATAAGTGTATCATTGTAGTCGTATCCGGAAGGACCAACGTTCATGATATCAATCACTCTCCAGGTTCCGTCTTGCTGGATATCGCTGTTAAACGGGATCAGGCCCTGAGGACTATTCACACCAAACTGAAATACCTGCTGAACGGGAGTTCCGCCCATCAGAGGCTGTGCGCAGTTGTGGTAAGATACCCAATTCGTGCCATTGGTGTTCGGACCGAATCCGGCCATAAAGCAGTTGGCTGGGTTGCTTTGATTACCCGGGTTGTAGATAACACCCTGAGGGTAGCGTCCGTTTTCTCCGGCAGGAACATAAACGGGTCCAACGTTGGCAGTCCATGTGAGACCTCCGTCGGTGGAGCGATCGTACATGATGTTACCGGTGTTGGATGTCATGTCGAGGGTAGGAGCCGAACGATGGGTGTAGATAATCGCACCGCAATTCGGATCTGCGTATAGCATGGAACGTCCGGGACGAGTATAAGAGCCGTATGCGTTTCCGGCATGTCCGATGGTGTCACAGGCACTCACCGTGTTAGGAGATGGGTTGCCGTTCTTGTTAGGAGAAACCGGCGAGGTCACCACCTTGTTAGGGTTGCCGTTTCCATCCTGCAGTGCAGAGAAAGGGATCTTCTTCACCGAATTCTGCGCACAAAGCGCGAGACCGGTTCCGAACGCTACGGCAAACAGTAACGTTTTTTTCATTGTTTTTTGGGTTTGGTTTAACATTTAGATGAATTCGGGTTTTGTTGGGAAGGGCAAAGATAAAAAACGGCGTTCCCCAACCCAATGGGGTTATCAACAATTTTCAAATCTTCGTACGGGTCTAAGAATTTAGCCTTGAACGTTGATAATGAAGTGGTTAGTGTGTTCAGGGAAGGGATCGAACGGATAGGATTTTACTTCTTCAGGCAACATTACGCAACAGAGGCTGTTGGAGGGCTGGTAAAGCCGGGAATGTTTTTCTGACGGAAGTCCGTCCAGAATTCCCAGAAATACTTCTCCCCGGATGCTCAGTGGCGAGAAAGCATAGTCATGCCACACTATGATGGAGTTGCTGTCTTTCAGAAGGGGAAGCAGTTTACGGGTGTCTGATATCACGGAGGAATAATGATGGTCTCCGTCAATGAATATCAGATCAAATTTTCCAAGATGAGAGAGGTCGTCTTTGAGCGAGTTTGCCTGCACATGCTTTACATTCGAAAGTTTTCCGGAATACATCCGGTGCGAGTGGATGTAGCGTTCATCCAGGCCCATTTCACGCATGGTGTGATCCGGCAGATTCACAGTTACGCATTCTTTTGCCACGGCGGCCACGTTGGCAGCACTTTCCCCGCGCCAGGTTCCGATTTCCAGGTACCTGCAATCGGTAAAACGGGCGGCCAGTGCCCTGAGCAAGGCGAGGTCCACTGGGGTGGAGGTGCCGTCGAGAAAGCTGTACGGCTCTACTTTCCACTCCCGTCCGAGAAAATATTCCAGAGGTAGGGTGGGAAGTGCGCTGATGCCGTATTTTCTCTTTATGCGGGAAAGGTATTCGCCGTCGCTCTCCACAATATGATTGAGCAACCAGGGTTGGACTGCGATCATGCGCAGGGCCTTGAATAGCTTTCCGATCTTACTCATGCCAGTATCCGGTGGTAAAGTTCATCAAATTTTTTTCCCACAGCCTCGTAACTGAATTCGCGCAGGGCATATTCACGAATACGATGGGAATCGTATTTATCTTTTTCACGTATCATTTCCCTTAGCGCGGATACCAGAGCCGCTTCGTCTTTTGCATTCACAATTTTTCCGTTCCATTCCTGAATGTGTTCTGGCATGCCGCCCACCCGGGTGGCTATCACAGGCAACCCGGCGCTCATCGCTTCTACCACAACACAGGGAAGGTTTTCGTAATTACTGAACAGTACAAAACAATCCGCCTGTTTCATGCGTTCTGCCACCTCCTCTGTTGTCATTTCCCCGCCAAACTGGCAAACATCTTCCAGGCCGGATTCCTCCGCTCTTCTTTCCCAGGCTTTGTAATCCCCGTCACCGGCAATGATAAAGCGGTAATTTCCGCCATCTTTCTTCAGCTCTGCGATTACGCGGAGCATGCCGCTGATGTTTTTATGTTCATCTAGCAAAGTGGAAATATGCAGGAACGTAAATGGACGTGCCGGAGACTTTCCGGGTGTAAACAACGAGGTTTCTACCACATTATAAATGATTTCTGACGGAGTCCGGAATCCGTGATCTTTCATGGCGAGAGCGAGGTCACGGGAAACGGGCGTCAGCCGTTCCGCGTGGTTGGCAATCAGGCGGGTGAACCACTTTCTGAGTGGGCCCGTATAGGCACCTTTATGTGCGGGAAGATAGCCTGTCCAGTTTTCTGTTACAATATATTTCAGGCCGTGGAACCATTTCAGATATAAGGCAAATATTCCGGCTGGGAAAAGGATGTTGTGATGTACCAGGTCGGGTTTTCCCCGGTCGCTCCTGATCTGTTTCCAGCCCAGACGGTGGGCATGAAAGTAACGTGCGGCATGAAGCAGTTTATTCCGGGAAGGTCTGAAATAGATGTTCCAGGTTCTGACACCGCGGATATCTGTTTTAATGACCTCTACGGGCACCGTCAGTTTTGGATCCGATACCACGTGGAGAGCAGAAACGGAATGCAGCCGTGCAACGCTTTCCGCGTGTTTCTGTACAAAATTCCCCAGTGTCGGCTGGATCCGGTTAGGATACCATCCGGACAGAAAAAGGATGTGGAGCGGTTCCTTGGGCTTCATGGTTTTACAGCTGCTCTTACGGAGTAATCAATCCGGTGAAGCATCGGCGGATGTTCGAGTGTTGCGAAGTATTCATCCACGGCCTTGCGTGCCCCTTTCCAGTGACCGTAATCATCGATAATAAGAATGCCGCCGCTTACCAGCAGCGGATACAAATGAATGAGTTCATGCAGCGTGGAGGAATACCAGTCGGTGTCCAGCCGTAATAAAGCAATCTGTCCAGGTAGGGTCCCCGGAATTGTATCTTCCACTTTTCCACGGATGAATTTCATTTTATCCTTCGGGTACCCGGTTTCATTCATGTTTGCCTGCACCTCTTCCAGCGGACTCACGCACCAGACGTTTTTATATTCCATCCCTTTGGGCTGTGTGGAAAGGAGGTCGGAGGCACTATCTCCGCGGAAATCCACATCCATTTCACCGGGGGCGCTCATCCCTTCAAATGTGTCGTACATCCAGATCTCGCGATCGGTTTTGTTATTTTTAAGTAATGAGAGCGCCATCATCATGGCACTTCCTCCCTTCCATACTCCGCATTCAACAAACACACCCGGTAAAGCTGCACGGGTTGTGTGCTGTACCGCCTCGTAGAGGTGATACAGAGGCTCCACCGATGTGACCGAGGCGTTTTTAACACGCATGAACAGATCTCCGAATCCGGTTCCATGGAGATCGGCAGGAATTTCCCCCTCTTCCGGGTGTACTCCTTTTTTAATAATATCATACCCGAAGGAGCGTACCAGATATTTAAGAGGTCGCCGCATCAGTGAAGTTTTTTCGTTTTGAGGCGGAGCGAATTTCCAATCACCACCAGGTCGGAAAAGGCCATAGACAACGCCCCGATCATGGGATGCAGCATTCCTGCTGCTGCCAGGGGGATGGCGATGATGTTGTAGGCAAATGCCCAAAACAGATTCTGCTTGATGGTGAGCAGGGTATGGCGGCTGATCAGGCAGGCTTCTGTGAGTTTCGAGAGATCACTCTTCCCTGTAAGGATCACCTGAGCGGATCGAATCGCAATCTGGGTTCCGCTTCCAAGAGACACGCCTACCGTAGCGGCCGCCAGTGCAGGGGCATCGTTGATTCCATCTCCCACCATCATCACCGGCTGCAGTTTCTTCTTTTCTTCCACAATGTGCAGCTTTTCATGCGGCAGTTTTCCGGAATAGATTTCCGTGATCCCGATTTCAACCGCGCGTTTGCATTTTTCCTCACGGTCGCCGCTGACCAGCGTGGTTTGGATGCCTATTTTTTTCAGGCCGGCGATGACTTCAGCCGCTCCCGTTCTCCACTCCTCTCCCAGACGGATAAAATAAACCGCTCGTGTTCCAATCGTCAGATACAAATCAGCAGGCGGAACATTCGCGCCCGAGGAAAGAATTCTTGCGGATCCGAATTGCACCGGTGTGCCGTCTTCCAGAGTCCCTTCCATTCCGAATCCTTTATTCTCACGGATGGCACTGATGGTCACCGGAGATGTCTTTCCTTTAAGGTAAGCCAGAAGGGAACGCGCGATGGGATGGGAGGAGAACATTTCCAGCTGGTAGATCACCGAAAGGCAATACGCTTCAGTGACTTCGCCGGTAACTCCGCTCGCCTCCACACGCAGAACACCCGTAGTGAGTGTGCCGGTTTTATCCAGAAGAATCTCCTTGATACCCGCCATTTCTTCCAGCGTTCTTCCTCCGCGGATGAGAATACCTCTGCGTGCGGCACGTCCTAATCCTACCATCACAGCGGTTGGTGTAGCCAGCCCCATGGCACAGGGGCAGGAAATTACCAGTACCGCCAGCGCGGGCATGAGGGCTTCCGTCCATTCTTTTTGCAGCGCAAACTTCCATAGAAGAAAGGTCAGTAGAGCAATCATTAAAACAGTAGGAACAAAGATACCGGCTACCTTATCTCCCAGTCGCTGAATTTCCGGTTTCGAACGTTGCGCCTCCTTTACCAGCTCAATGATTTTTCCGAGTACAGAATCTCCGGCACGCGATTCTACTCTGATGCGAAGGCTTCCCGAGGTAAGTAGAGTACCTTTATACACTCTACCGCCGGTTTGTTTGGAAATTGGCACACTTTCACCGGTGATCATACTCTCATCGGTTACTCCTTCACCCTCCGAGATGATACCGTCGGCCGGAAGAGTGTCGCCGGTATTCACCCGGCACTCGTCGCCCAATACCAGGCTAACTGATTCCTCCTGACGGATGACCTCCCGTCCATTTTCAATGATAATTTTTTTTGCCGTTGTATCCTGTAACTTGTACAGATCCGTTAGGGCAGACGACGTTTTTTTGACAGAACGCTGTTCGATCCAGTTACCCATCAGCACCAGTGTAATAATGGTAGCACCTGTTTCAAAAAACAGGTAATGGTGGGCATGATCACCAGGATGAAAAATAAAAGCACCAAGTATGCTGTAAATAAATGCTGAGAAAGAGCCGGTAAAGATCAGCACATCCATGTTCGGCCATCCTGTGCGGAGAGAACCCCATGCGCTGCGGCCAAAATGAAGCAGCCCAATAATCATTACCGGAATGGCGCAAAGCAGTTGGAACAGCGGATTTGCGAGCAGAGGTAAATCCGAAAACATGTGCAGCAACAACGGAGCAGTGAAAACAGCCGATAGGAGAAGTAAGGGTGCTATAGCATGCGTGTGATCGTGACTATGCTCCTGTTTTTCACCTGTGCCGGTGACTTTATACCCTGATTTTTGAATGGCGCCGGTGATTTTTTTAAGAACATCTGCATCCACCGTATCAAAAACAGCCTCCCCGCCAATAAAGTCAACATGTACATTCCTGGAGCCGGACTTTAGAATAATTTGGGTAATAGTGTTGGCACAGGAGGCGCAGTCCATTCCCTCGATCCTCAGGGTGATCGTTTTGTTACTGCTCATCATTCAAAATTACGAATTATTGTCCCCGGCTTTTTTACAAGGATAAAAAGAATTACATTTGCAACCCGTTAGAAAGCAAAGCTTTCCAACATGGTGGCCATAGCTCAGGTGGTTAGAGCATCAGATTGTGGTTCTGAGGGTCGTGGGTTCAAGTCCCATTGGCCACCCTCCTTTTTCAGATGTATTACGTTTATGCCATTGCCAGTTTACGGCGCGACTACATCTATGTGGGACTCACGGATCACGTAATCCGGCGTTTTACGCAACACAATCGCGGGTACGAACCAACCACATGTCATTACACACCTTACGTGTTAATTTATTCAGAGGAATTTTCCACCCGGGTATTAGCGCGTGCACGGGAGAAGCAGATGAAGCGCGCCTGGGGGAAGCAAAAATTAAGGAAAATCAGAGGTGCGTTCAAGGCATGGAGTTCTGAGGGTCTTGGGCCTGTCTGACTGTCTGGCGACAGCCAGACAGGTAGATTCAAGTCCCATTGGCCACCCTCCTTTTTCAGATGTATGACGTTTATGCCATTGCCAGTTTACGGCGCGACTACATCTATGTGGGGTACTTCCCGTTTATTTCCTTCCCCGCCACCCATTCCTCGAAACTATTATGGTTTTACTTTTTCCAGTTCCATTCCGCATTTCGGGCAATCGCCCGGTGAAGAGCTCCCTTCAAATCCGCAGTGACCGCACGGACATAAATAGGAAGCAGAGACTTTAGTGCTGTCGCCGGACAGCGTATCTGTGTGTGCCGGCGGTTCAGCAGGAGCGGAAGGGGATGATGCTTCCCCGCAACTGAACATCATCCACATCAGAGAGAGAAAAAAAATGTATTTCATGACTTTTCTTTTAGTTCTTGTTCAAGCGCCTTTATCAGCAGGTCCTTCTCGGCGCAGATGATTTTGAGTTGTTCAATTTCTTTTTTCATGGCACTCAGTTCCAGTTCCAGCGACCGGCTCTCATCTTCCCAGATATTCTCCGTGTAGAATGGTTCGCGGTATTCGATGCCTGGACGTGAAGGATCGCGGAAAAAGCTGTACAGAGGAATACGTAGTTCTTTGGAGATGAGTTCCAGCGTTCGAACTTCCATGGAATTATTGGCAAAGGTGTGATCCAGCTGTGCCTCTGTAACACCAAGGTATTTGGCGAGATCCGCATAGGTATAACTGCGCTTTTTCAGTATCAGGATCACCCGTTCTTTCAGATTCATGTCAGTTATTGAATTTCTCCGGTGAATGTTTCCTGGAAAGTGGGCCAGGGTGTGGTTTTATACGCTTCGTCTCCATAATAATGCAACACTGCTTCCAGTGTCTTCGGATCAAGGAATCCCTGCAAAGGGCCGAGCATCTTTAGATCCTCATCGAGGTACACAGTGGTTGGATATCCCAGCTTGTTATTGAGCAGAGAAAGGGCAAGCTGATGAGTGGCACGCGCTCCGCCCGGATTAGTGGAAGTGTACGTATGTCCGTTGAACCGGATTGTATCTTTCGTCTCTGCATTGAATTTTACTGCGTAAAACTTAGTTCCGAGGTACTTGACGATAACAGGGTGGGTAAGAGATTGGGCGTCCATTTTTTTGCACCAGCCGCACCAGTCGGTATATACATCAATGAACACTTTTCTCGGCTCCTTTATCTGGGCTGCGGCCAGGTCCTCAAAGCGTATCCATTCTACCGAACCAGGTACCTTTTTGTTTTCGGTGCTGCCAGTGCTCAGCGATTTCCGGTGACAGGAAAGCGCGAAGGCCGCCAGAATCAATAGAACGATCGTGATCTTGTTCATTGTACCTTAAAGTTACGGAAATATTGAATAATGGAGGCCTTTTTTGCATACCTTTGCACGAATTTTAGAATTCGCTAAAATTCATACCCATGCCATTAGATTCTGAAAAAATTTTAGGTGAAGGTCTCACGTATGACGATGTACTTCTGGTGCCCGCTTACTCGGAAGTTCTTCCCAGAGAAACTGATATCAGCACCCGGTTCACACGCGAAATCCGTCTGAACGCTCCTTTGGTATCCTCCGCAATGGACACCGTAACGGAGTACCAGCTGGCTATCGCGTTAGCCCAGGAAGGAGGGATCGGTGTGATTCATAAGAACATGACGATCGAACAGCAATCGGAGCAGGTGCGCAAAGTGAAGCGTTCTGAAAGCGGAATGATCATTGATCCGGTTACACTCTCAGAGGAGGCGGTGGTTGGCGATGCACTCACACTGATGCGAGAGAATAAGATCGGGGGTATACCGGTGGTGGATAAACACAAACGATTGATAGGGATTGTTACCAACCGTGATCTGCGCTTTGAAAAGAAAATGAAGCGACCGATCCGGGAAGTCATGACTTCGGAGCATATCATCACTGCCAGGGAGGGAACGGATCTCGGAAAGGCGGAGGAAATTCTCCGGAAACATAAGATCGAGAAATTGCCGGTGGTGGATAAGAACAACAAACTCATCGGGTTAATTACGTTTCGAGATATTGTGAAAGTAAAGGTGCGGCCTTATGCCAATAAGGACGGGGTAGGAAGGTTGCGTGTGGCAGCCGCGGTGGGAATTACGGCAGATGTAATTGACAGGGTGGAGGCGCTGGTGAGGGCAGGGGTAGATGCCATTTGCATTGACACGGCTCACGGACACACCAAGGGGGTGATTGATATTCTTAAAAAAGTGAAAAGCGCGTTTCCTGACCTGCAGGTAGTAGTGGGAAATATTGCCACCGGAGAAGCGGCGCTGGCACTGGTAAAAGCCGGTGCGGATGCGGTAAAAGTGGGAATTGGTCCCGGTTCTATATGCACTACACGGGTGATTGCCGGCGTTGGAGTACCTCAGCTAAGCGCCATTAGTATGGTAGCCAAAGCACTTAAAGGAAAAAATATTCCAATTATCGCCGACGGCGGAATCCGTTTTACCGGAGATATTGTGAAGGCACTTGCCGGAGGCGCCAGCTGCGTGATGATGGGATCAATGTTCGCCGGTACTGAGGAATCGCCCGGAGAAACGATCATCTTCGAAGGGAGAAAGTTCAAATCTTACCGCGGTATGGGATCCATCGAAGCAATGCAGGCCGGATCGAAAGACCGGTATTTCCAGGACGTCGAAGATGACATCAAAAAACTGGTACCGGAAGGAATCTCCGGTCGTGTGCCGTACAAAGGAACGTTATCAGAAATTGTTTACCAGCTGATCGGCGGATTGCGCGCCGGAATGGGATACTGCGGAGCGAAGGATATCCCCGCGCTTCAGAAAGCCAGATTCATCCGTATCACGGCAGCAGGAATGGCGGAAAGCCACCCCCACAATATCATGATAACACGCGAAGCCCCTAATTACAGCCGCCGAGGATAATTTTTTCTTAACACAATTTAGGAATCCGGGAGGCGTCAGAAACGTAAAACCCATCATGAACGGATTCAAAAAAAAGCTTCGCCTCGCGCTTCGCCTGCTCCTGATTATTCCCCTGATGGTTGGCCTCTATATCCTGACAGCATGGATCATGACTTTTTTCCGATCCAACCCTGAGGCGGATAATACAAAAGGTGACATTGAGATTCGTGTGGTATCCAACGGAGTGCACACAGACATTCTCCTGCCTGCGATTTCCGGTTCACACTCCTGGTTCACACTCTTTGACCCCGCAAATACGGTTGTTGCGGACAGCAATTACGGCTTTGTGGCCATTGGATGGGGTGATAAAAAATTTTATACTGAAACACCCGCCTGGAAAGATCTCAGCCTGGCTACAGCTTTGCAGGCAGCATTCGGGCTGGGTACAGGAGCATTGCACATTACTCATTATAGTGATCCGCCTGCAGAGGGGGAACGATGCAAGATCATCCGGCTTAGCGCTGCCGCGTATAAAAAACTGGTTCACAGTATTTCTGAAGATGTGATAATGCGGGGTGACAAGGCTTCCAGAGTGGCACATCCCGGTTATGGGGAAAACGATGCATTTTATGATGCCGGATGCAGGTATAATCTTTTCAGGACCTGTAACGTTTGGACAGGTCAGAAACTCAGGGATGCAGGAGTAGGAGTGGCCCCCTGGACTCCCTTTACCTGGGGCGTCTTTGCCAGGCTCTAGCAAGGTAAATCCACTGAAGGGTGCTATATTTGCACCCCTAAGAAAATACCATGAAAAAGGTTTTTGCATTTGTTCTTGTCCTGCTCAGTTCAGGCATGTTTTTGTTCTCCCAGAAATCCAAGGATGTGACACCGAAAGGGGCCAATGACAAATTTGTGAATGGCAATTACGAAGATGCCCTGGAGGATTATCTTGTGCTCCTAAATCAGGAACCCAAAAATGAAAAGTACAACTACCGGACCGGAGTCTGCTACCTGAATTCCAATGTGAGCAAAGCAAAAGCAGTTCCTTATCTGGAGATTGTGACCCGGATTACTAAAACAGAGTTCGATGCGTGGTACCTGCTTGGAAGAGCTTATATGTTCGCGTTCCGCTACGACGATGCCATAAAAACATTTAATGCCTTCAAGGATATGAATAAAGGCAAACTGGAAAATATTAACGACGTGGCCCGCCAGATCCAGTTCTGCCTCAATGCGAAAGAACTTCTCAATTTCGGAATGGACATGTCGTTCGATAACCTGGGTGCCGGAGTGAATTCGGAGTACAATGATTTTTATCCCTTCATTCCGTCGGACGAATCCTTTCTGATCTTCAATAGCCGCAGACCGGAAGGCGGAGA
The DNA here is from genome assembly GCA_020852255.1 of Bacteroidia bacterium. Classification (NCBI taxonomy): domain Bacteria; kingdom Pseudomonadati; phylum Bacteroidota; class Bacteroidia; species Bacteroidia bacterium. Next base: position 55,763 of record JADZBD010000007.1, read on the forward strand.
AGAAAAACAGCCGGATGGTGCCTATACCAGTCGCATCTACATCTCCAAAGTAAAAGATGGTATTTTTATGAACGCCCAGCCCCTGGGAAAATTGGTGGAAGGACGGTATGATCATGAGGAAGTGATCGGGCTGTCTTCCAAAGGAGACATCCTGCTGATCTATGCGGAAGATTTTGACGGCAACGGAGATATTTTTATTTCTTATTCCGATGAAAGCAGGAATTTTAAAACCGCCACCAAGCTCCCGGAAACAATCAATTCTTCCAAAGGAGCAGAAATCGCTGCGTCTATCTCCTCTGATGGAAGTACGATCTATTTTGCAAGCGACCGCAGCGGAGGATTGGGCGGCACAGATCTGTATATGAGCAAAAAACTTCCGAACGGAAGCTGGGGGCCCGCACAAAACCTGGGACCAACAGTTAATACTCCCAAAAACGAGGATTTCCCCAATATTTCCCCGGACTCAAAAACACTTTTTTTTAGTTCAGACGGACATACTTCCATGGGAGGATATGATATCTTCAAAGCGGAGGCAGATCCTTCTACCGGCCATTTCGGACAGCCGAGAAACCTGGGGTTTCCCATCAATAGCTCAGCGGATAACATGAACTTCCGTATCTCTGACAACGGACGATACGGCTATATTGCCGCCCTGCGTGAAAAGGGACTCGGTGATTATGATATATACCGGGTTACGTTCAATGAAGTTGATCCCGAATACACTGTTTTTACCGGTATCGTGGGAGTGAACGGCGGAAAAAAGGTAGTGAATTACACCGATGTGCTCATTACTGTGACCAATTCCTCCTCGCAGGAGATTGTCGGTAACTACCTTCCCAATCCTTTTTCAGGAAAATATGTGATTATTCTCCCCCCAGGAGAGTACGAGATCATGGTTGATGCTCCCGGTTATGTTGGCAGCATCGAGAAAATAAAGGTGCTGGATAAAAGTTCCTATGTCAGGGAGATACAGAAAGATATAATGCTGAACGTGAAGTAGTCCGGGTCAGAGGGGAAAAAGAAAACCCCTCGAATCCGAGACCAGGAAGAGGATCGAGGGGTTTTTCAACAAGCAAGAAGGCATTAATTACGGCTGGCTCAAGCTTTCTTGGTTGTTTACGTGACAGAACTCAAAGAACGATTCACGTTTCTACTGATTAGACCAACTGAGAGGACAGAAGGTTGCCTGTGGTGCATAAAAAAATGATAAAGTGGGACATTTAAAGGGTAAGGCACTGACATACAATAATATATAATGATAATACCCCTTACATATATTATCATTGGCGCAACTATCCTGGTTTCTGTTAAGGCACTCTCCGACAGAAGTCTGCAGTACCGGTTCATGCTGATTCCCTCACAGATGAGCGGGGGAAATGGGATGTATCGCCTCTTTTCGCATGCATTGGTTCATGCCGATTATTTCCATCTTTTCTTCAATATGTTCGCGCTTTTTATGTTCGGACGCAATGCCGATGCCGGAGGTGCGGGAGTAGAGATGAATTACGCGCTATACTTCGGAGTGTGGAAAGGTGCGCTGTTTTATTTACTTCTGTATGTGGGAGGAATTATGGTTTCAGCGTTTCCTTCCTACGAAAAGCATAAGCGCAATACCGGGTACATGTCGCTCGGAGCATCTGGAGCAGTAAGCGCCGTTGTTTTTTCCTACATCGTGATGGACCCTCTCGCCGGCTTCGGTCTTCTGTTTATTCCGGTGAGCATCCCTGCCTGGATATTCGGTGCGGCTTACCTGGCCTACAGCTGGTACCGTGCAGGAAGGTCGGCCGATCATATTGATCATTACGCCCACTTTTGGGGTTCCGTATACGGCCTTATCTTTACCATCCTGATCCGCCCCTCGTTTGCTGCAGAATTTGTGGAAGCGATCGGATCTTATTTCGGATATGGATTCTAAAGCAATTTTTCTGGACCGCGACGGGGTAGTGAACCGTGAAAGGAGTTTTACCTGGAAATTGGAGGATTTTGAAATTCTGCCAGGTTTTGTGCCTGCCTTAAAAATATGGCAGGCAAAGGGCTACCGCTTTATTATTGTTTCCAACCAAAGCGGGATCGCCAAGGGGCTGTACCGGCAGGAAGATACGGAGTTGCTTCATTCCCATTTGGTGAAGGAAATGGCCGCCGAGGGTATTGAATTTGACGAGATCTATTACTGCGTACACCATCCCGACGTGTCTGCATGTATCTGCCGGAAGCCGGATTCTCTTTTTATCGAAAAGGCACTCAGCCGGTTCAGACTCAAGGCTTCGGCCTGTTATTTTATCGGAGACAAGGACCGTGACGTTGAAGCCGCCCGAAAGGCGGGTGTTACAGGAATACTTATTGAGGCGAATCGTTCCCTGTTGGAAATAATTCAATTAATTGACTAATTTGCAGGCAGTTTATGTCGCTTGTGTTTCAGGTAAACTATAACGGGAATCTTCTTTCCGCTGATTCTCCGGTCCTGCGAGCCGATAACCGCTCCTTCCGGTACGGCGATGGCGTATTTGAGACTATCCGGCATGCCAATGGAAAGCCCCAGTTCCTGGCGCACCATGTGGCCCGCCTGAAATCTTCTCTGGAAGTGTTGCACATCTCTTTTCCGCCGGCACTCGAAGAAAGCTCACTTCGGTCCATGATCGTGGAGCTTTCCGCCCGGAATGCTGTAGAGAGGGGAGGAAGAATACGGCTTACCGTTTTCCGTAAGGAAGGAGGGTATTATACTCCCGATTCTAATGAAGGGTGTTTTCTTCTTGAGTGTGACCCCATTGACGAGTCGAACTACAACCTTAACCCGGCCGGACTTGTTGTGGACATCTTTCCGGATTTTAAGAAGCAGGTGAATAAACTTTCTTCGATAAAGAGCAATAATGCCCAGGTGCCTGTACTTGCTGCACTCTACAAGAAACAAAATGAGCTGGATGATTGTATCATTCTGAATTCCAATTTCAGTATAGCGGAGGCTATCAACGCTAACGTTTTCGCCGTTAAGAACGGCGTGCTGTATACTCCGCCTATTGCCGATGGCTGTGTCGACGGCATAATGCGCAAACAGGTGATTCATGTGGCTAAGCAAAACAGGATTTCTGTATATGAAGTCTCCCTGGCTATGAACGTATTGTTGAATTCGGACGAGCTGTTCCTGACGAACGTCGTAAGTGGCATCAGCTGGATCTCGGCTTATAAAGCCAAGCGATTCACCAACACCATGAGTAAAATGCTGGTCGAGAAGCTGAACGAAAGCCTCGAGTGATCAGTTAAGTGATGGATCTTCCGGAAGGTCGGCCACAACAGCAAAATCCTTCCCCATCCTGCGCAGTACTTTTTTCCAGAGATCATCGGGAGGAGTTTCAAAGAGATCTGAAGGTCCGCCGCGTGCAACGATCCAGGAGTTGATCTCCAGTTCTTTATCCAACTGCCCGCTATCCCAACCCGAATAACCAACAAAGAAGCGAACGTTGCCGGCATGAAGTTCTCCCCGGGCAAGCAATTTCTTCACCTCCTCATAATCTCCTCCCCAGAATAATCCGTGGGTTATCTCCAGTGCTCCCTTGATCCGGCCGCCCAGGCTATGAATAAAAAAAAGGTTGTCTTTCTGCACCGGCCCGCCCAGCAGCAAAGGGTGATCAAATTCCGGAAAATCTGTTATGGCTTCGTGTGGCTTCACTTCCAGTTCCTTGTTCAGAACAAACCCCACCGTTCCTTTTTCATCGTGTTCCGTAATCAATACCACCGTTCGGCGGAAGTTGGGGTCCATCATGAACGGCTCCGAAACCAGAAACATTCCCCTGGCAGGCTTTTCATTTCCGAATATCTTATCGAAGAGCATTGAAGAACCGGTTTGTTTGCGGCGAATATCGAAACATTCAGTTTCTCCTGCCAGCTCTGCATGTGTTTTTTATTTTATTTTTTAAAACAGAAAGAGCATGAAAATCAGGCAGATGCAATGTATGATGGCTTTATTTACCTTTGTACGCATGGAGGATCTGAGAGCCTATATCAATAAGTTGCGTCACGATTTCGGGAAAAGGGAGTTAACCGAGGAAATGGCAGGGAATGATCCCCTCGCACTTTTTTCAAGATGGTTCCATGAAGCGGTGGAAGGAAATATCCCCGAACCGAATGCCATGGTGTTGTCTACTTCAGGTGCAGCGGATTTTCCGGGTGGACGTATTGTGCTCCTCCGAAATTTCGGGGATGAGGGTTTTGTGTTCTATACGAATTACAATTCCCGTAAGAGTGAAGAACTGAAACAGAACCCGCGGGCCTCGCTCTTATTTTTCTGGCCCCACCACGAACGACAGGTCAGAATAAAGGGAACCGTTTCACAACAAACTGAAGCGGAAAGCGATGTCTATTTCCGGTCGCGGCCCAGAGAATCACAAATCGGCGCCTGGATTTCGGAACAAAGCAAGCCGGTTGAATCTCGGGAGGATCTTTACAGCGCATTCATGGACTTTGACCGTAAGTACGAGGGAAAAGAAATTCCACGACCTCCTTTTTGGGGAGGTTTCATTGTAAAACCTGTGTATTATGAATTCTGGCAGGGACGACCCGGACGCTTACACGACCGTATCACGTTTTCTTTTTCGGAGCCTGTATGGCAAAGGCTCCGGTTGGCTCCCTGATTACTTGTTGCCGAACAACCACCAGGCAATGGCGGCTGCCGCAATAACTCCCACGGCGAGTCCAACGATCTTCCACACGCTCCAGGGGCGTTCACCCTGGACTTCTCCGGTACGGCCATTCACCATGAACCGGTACACTTTATCATTGTAGCGGAACGCACTGATCCATATCGGCAGCAGAATATGCTTAAAAGTGATGTTGCTGTAAGTGGTATTCACGGTAAGTACCTGTTGGTGATCACCGCCTATATCGCGGCGACAGGTATTCCGGATCTCATCGGTCATTCGAACTTTCGCCTTGTCAAATCCCGCACGTACATCTACCTGGTAGGTTTCAGCCCGGAACCCTGACAGGAACCGGTCGTCATAACCGGCAAGGTTGGCAAGGTCCCAGGGTTCAAGTGCGTTTGCATAATTCTCAGGCAAGGATTTGCTGGCCAGAACCAGCACATCGTCAAACTCATTGCTGACATGCCCTGCGCAGGGAGTCCACCGGATCTTTGTTACCGTGCGCGTTCGGGAAACCGATTTTCCGTTTTCAATTGTGGTATATGATTCTGTAGTTGTGTAATTCATTCCGCGCATTCCTGTGTACGCTGATGCTGTGTCTGAATCATACGTCCAGTACGGAAGATACATTCCCGCAAGTTTGTCGGCATTCTGCGCATACTTCTTCAAGTCGCCCGGAGTAAACCAAAGGCCGTCCACCCATTTACGGAAGGCTTCCATGCCTTTCTTACTATCAATGCTAAAAGGAAGTACATATTTAGGCCGGATAATGGAGCAGGTGCTGGCATTTTTGATCACCAGAGAGTTTCCGCAGAACGGACATTCATCGGAACTTACGTTCGGTTGAAGCGTAGTGGTGGCCCCGCAGCCCTCGCATTTAACAGCAGATACCTCCTGTTTATCGGAAGCCGCAACATTATTTTCTGACAGAAACTTTTCAAAGTCAATTTCCTCCTGGTCCACTTCCTGAGAGGCTACAGGGGAGGTAATTTCGTTTTCTGCACCGCAGTAATCGCATTTCAGGTGATTGGTTCCTGGTGCAAATTTCAGTACGGCGCCGCAATCACGGCACTTGGTCTCATTACTGACCTGTTGAACGGTTTCTTCCATAATGTGGTTTGATCAGATCATCCTGCGGGAGGAGGGGGTGGGGGGGGTACCTGATTGAAAACAGCAGCCAGTTCCGGAACCTGTTCTGCCGGGAGCCAGCCTGACATGCCGGCTTTCCATACCAATGATTCTTTTTTGAATTGTCCGGCCGTAGCAGCCTGGCCAAGCTGTTCCATTGTGAATGGTCCTGATTGCTGCCCGTTCACCGCTACAAAAAACTGAAGCACCGGCGGAGGAGGTGGCATATTGGTGTTCTGTTGTTGCTGGGGATTCATCATGCCTCCCATCACATTCGCCATCATATTTCCCATGCCGAATCCCATGCCCATTCCCATGGCACCGCCCATGGCGCCCTGGTTCTGTGCCGCCGTCTCAATGCTCTTGGCGGCTTTCATTTGCGCAAGTTTGTTGATGTCAATTTTGCTCAGACGGCTCAACTCGAATATTTCTTTCTTGAGTTCCTCCGGCATGCTCACGTTTTCTACTGAAAGATCTGTCACCTTGAGCCCGTAGGTATCAAACCGGTTGCCCACCTTAGATTGTACCAGATCGGAAAGTTCATTAACGCTTCCGGCAATTTTTTCGATGGGAATACCGCTCTCACCAAGGGCATCGGTGATCTCCCGAACTACCCAGGTGCGTAATTGTTCCTGGATCTTTGCAGTGTCAAAATCCGGATTCGTGCCAGCAATTTCACGGAAAAACTTTGGCCCGTCGTCTACTTTCATTGAATAATTACCGAACGCGCGGAATTCCACGAAGCCAAAGCGCTGATCCTCCAGAGTAATCGGGTTTTTAGTTCCCCATTTTAAATTTGGAAAATTCTTCTTGCTCACAAAGTAGACATCCGCCTTGAACGGAGAGTTGAAACCATATTTCCATCCCCGCAACGTGGTCATGATGGGCATGTTCTGTGTGGTGAGAGTGTGCATCCCCGGTTCAAACACGTCGGCGATCTTCCCTTCATTCAGAAATAATGCCACCTGCGATTCACGTACCGTCAGTTTCGCCCCCATTTTGATCTCGTCCTGGTAACGGGGAAATTTCCAGATCATCGTATCCTGAGTGTTGTCAACCCATTCGATGATGTCAATAAATTCACCTTTAATTTTGTCAAAGAGTCCCATGCCTAGGTTTTTAGTTTTTCCGGCCCTGAAGTTACACCTTGTGCCACTGAAAACCTACGTTTATACCTTGAAATCTGTCTACGGAGCTAGTTTTTTTTACGGAATATTGCAGCATGGATAAACGCCGCATTGCAGTTGTAGGAGGAGGTGCAGCTGGCTTTTTCGGAGCATTGCAGATAATTGAAAATGAGCCGAATATAGAGGTAACGATTTATGAAGCAGGTCAGCGGCTTCTCAATAAGGTCCGGGTCAGCGGAGGGGGTAGATGCAATGTAACCCACCAGTGTACGGACCCTTCTCTTCTGGTCGACTATTATCCGAGAGGAAACAAGGAATTACGGCAGGTTTTTTCAAGATTCTGCGTCGAGGACCTGGTGAACTGGTTCGAAAAAAAGGGAGTGCGCCTTCACACAGAGCCTGACGGCAGAATGTTTCCGGCTACCAACCAGTCTCAAACCATTGTCAATTTTTTTCTCGATGCGGCCGGGAAGTCGGGAATCCGGGTGCGGAGGGAATTTAAAGTGGTGCGCATCGGGAAGGAGAATGGAATGTTCCAAATTTACTCACAGGGAGGAGAAGTGGAAAATGCAGATAGGGTTTTATTCACAACGGGGGGCAACACCACGCCGGCACATTTTGATGTCCTGCGAAATCTTGGGGTGAGCATAGTGGAGCCCGTACCGTCATTGTTTACATTTAATATTCCGGATCGGGGCTTGAATAGCCTAATGGGCGTTACGGTTCCGGAAGCAATCATTTCTCTGCCTGAACCGGGATTGGAAGCCGCCGGCCCACTGCTTGTTACTCATTGGGGTCTGTCAGGTCCGGCGGTACTGAAGCTATCCGCCTCCGCCGCCCGCATCCTGAGTGCCTGTAACTATCGCTGTTCGGTTCACGTTCGCTGGACGGATAGCATATTGCTCGAGGAGCGAATAGCTTCAGGGGCGGGAACTCAGATGAAGAATATTATTACCGGTCTGCCTTCCCGGTTGTGGGAGTACCTTCTGAAGCGGACTGCGATAGACCCTTTAAAACGGGCTGCTGATTTAAGTAAGGCAGACAAAAGTGTGCTGCGAAATGTCATAGAAAGGGATGAATACATGATGGAAGGAAAGACCACATTTAGGGAAGAATTTGTTACCTGCGGAGGGGTCTCATTGAAAGAGGTAAATATGAAAACAATGGAAAGCCGCCAGGTGCCCGGGCTATTCTTCGCCGGGGAGGTACTGGATATTGACGGGTTTACCGGAGGGTTTAATTTCCAGGCGGCCTGGAGTACAGCCTATGTAGCCGCTATGGGTGTTATTAGCTCAAAATCAGTAAATTTGCCCTGATCAAAAACATTCACATGACCAGGAAAATTATTTTCTTGATGCTCGTTTCCCTGTTCCTCACCCCGGCTCTGGTGCAGGCACAGAAAAAGGGCTTCCTGAAAACGGCTTCAGATAAGCGCGATTTTGACGAAGCGGAGTTGCTTTTCATGAACGGTGATTATGATAATGCGCTCAAGACCTACGAAAAAATGGAGCGGAATTACCCCAACGAACCCTATTTGATCTATAAGGTAGGGTGTTGCAATGTTTTTGTCGACGGAGGATTTACAAAGGCCATCGAAAACCTGAGCAAACTGGACCGAAAGAAATTCAGAAAAACGGACCTGCTCTATTATCTGGGAAGGGCCTATCATCTTGATTACCGCTTTGAGGAGGCGATAGCACTCTTGAATGAATACAGGCAGAGTAAATGGGCCTCGGCTAAGTTGAAGTTGGATGCTGAACGTGTTATTAAATATTGCCAGAACGGGATAGAGTTGATGAAGAATCCAGGGAAGGCAACGGTAAAAAACTTGGAAGGACCATTGAATACATCCGGCAGCGAGTATGTGCCGGTGCTTAATATGGAGGAGAACATCATGTATTTTACCTACCGGGGAGAAAAATCCGTAGGTGGCAAGCAGGTGGTGCCGGATGTTCCTGACGAAAACGGAGATTATTTCGAGGACATTTTTACCTCCCGCAAAACAGCTGACGGATGGACAAGCCCTGAACCTTTGTCCGATTCTGTAAATACCACAGGTCACGATGCAAATATTTCGCTCTCAGCAGACGGACTGAAACTTTTTATGTTCATGAATCCTTCCCATGATCCCGGACAGATCGCTTACACATTTAAGGACTCTACAGGATGGATCCGTCCCCGCTTGTTGAAGGGTGATATTGAGAGCGGCGCCTGGGAAGGAAGTGTGTGTCTTTCTTTTGACGAAAAAATGCTATTCTTTGCTTCCGAACGCAGCGGAGGCGAAGGTAAAAAGGATATCTATATCGCTTTCAAGGATGCCGGCGATAAATGGAATAAAGTAAAAGGCCTGGGAAAAACTATTAATACGGAAGCAGATGAAGATGCGCCATTTCTTCATCCGAACGGACTTTTCCTCATATTCGCTTCCAACGGAAGAAACAGCATGGGCGGATATGATCTTTTTTATTCCGAGATGACTGCGGACAGCAACTGGTCAGAGCCTGTAAACCTTGGCTATCCCATCAATACTCCTGGAGATGATATTTACTTTCATCTTTCCCTTAGCGGAAAACGCGGCTATTACTCGTCCGACCGTAAGGGCGGATATGGTAAACAGGATCTCTACCTGATTGAGAACCCCTTTGATAAGAAATTTGCTGTACAGGTGGTGCAAGGTGTGGTAACTGTGGATGATCTTCCGGCGCAGGTAGAAGTTCTGGTGTATAATTCCAGCACAGGCGCTTTGGTGAAAACACTGCTCTCCGATCCCACCACCGGCCGGTATTTCATTTACCTACCCCGCGGTGCTAAATATGAGGTGAAGTTCAAGTACAAGGATCTGATCTCCGACAAGAATTATCTGAATACGATAGAAATCCAGGATTACACGGAAACCAATTGGCCAATCAAACTGTACACGGAGGAATACCGGAAGAGAATGCTTCAAAAGCAGGACAGCATAATGACGGTTTCTGATACGATTGTGGAAAAGACACTGAACTTCCAGGAGGTGCTCATTCTGTATGGCGACAAAAGTGCTGAAGGACTGGTATTCAAGGTTCAGGTAGGAGCCTTCAGTAATGCAAAGAATTTCGACAAAAAGCAGGCTTCCAGGCTCGGCAAGGTGGAGAATACGGTGCTGTCCGACGGAATTACCCGTTTCACTGTGGGTACCTTCAATACGCTGAACAAAGCACAAAATTTTAAAAGCAAAGCGGTAAAGGCAGGCATAGACGATGCCTTTATTACGGCTATTTATAAAGGAGAAAGAGTCTACCTGAAGCAGATTGTGCATCTGCTTTCCGGTCAGAAGTAACGAGAAGGTCTGTGATGAAAGTGTATTTCGACAACGCAGCAACCACTCCCATGGATCCGGAAGTGGTAGAAGCCATGATCCCGTTTATGAAGGAGCATTTCGGGAATCCTTCTTCCATTCACAGCTTCGGAAGACAAACACGGGCTGCCATTGAAAACGCCAGAAAAACCGTGGCCAGATTTCTTCACGTTTCCCCGGGAGAAATCTTTTTTACTTCCGGTGGTACGGAATCCAACAACATGGCCATTCAGTGTGCAGTTCGCGACCTGGGCGTGGATACCATTATTACTTCTCCGATCGAGCATCATGCGGTACTCCATACTATTGAAGTGCTTGTGGAAGAAGGAAAAGTGCGCGTTAAAATGCTGCGCCTCGACCCGAAAGGATTTATCGATCTCGCCCACCTGGAGGAGTTGCTGAAAGAAGGAGGAAAGATACTGGTCTCCCTTATGCATGCCAACAACGAGATCGGAAATTTGCTGCCCCTGAAGAAAGTTTCAGAGCTGTGCAGCAAGTTTGAGGCATTCTTTCATACTGATACGGTGCAGACCATGGGTCATTATACCTTTAACCTGAATGAGGTACCAGTTGATTTCCTGAGCTGTGCCGCCCATAAATTTCACGGCCCCAAGGGAGTCGGATTCATTTATATCAACAGCCGGATAAAAGTTCATCCTTTTATTCACGGCGGGTCTCAGGAACGAAATATGCGGGGGGGCACAGAAAATCTTACAGGAATAATTGGCCTGGCCAAAGCAATGGAAGTGGCATATGGTCATCTTAATGAGCACCAGGCTCATGTGCAGGAACTCAAATCCTATATGATCCTGAAACTGAAGGAACAGATTCCTGGTGTGAATTTCAACGGTGATCCGGAAGGCTCCTCTCTTTATACGGTACTGAATGTGCAGTTACCTTCTACCCCTAATGCTGAAATGCTGATTTTTAATCTGGATATTGCCGGCGTGGCCTGTTCGGGAGGAAGTGCATGCACTTCCGGAAGCAACGTGGGCTCACATGTACTGCGTGGGATTCATTCGGATATGAACAGACCCTCGATTCGTTTCTCTTTCTCAAAATTTAATACCAGGGACGAGGTAGACTACGTCGTGGAAAAGCTCAGAAAGTCTCTTGGTGTGCCGGTAGAATCCCGTTAACGAATCACAATTAGTTTTTCTGTCTGCCCCCACGTTGTCCGTACACTATATATTCCGGCAGGAAGTCCGGTGAGATCAATCCGTACATCACCGGCAGCAGCACACAATTGCTCCAGTACGATACGTCCTGTGCCGTCCATGATCTGAACAGTTCCTTTCTGACTGCAAGAGCTAACAATTAGATAATCGCTGGCCGGATTTGGAAAGATAAAAAGAGGCGCGATGACATTTTCAGCAGAGCCTCCGTTGAAATCAACCAGCGGAAGCGTGATGTATGAATAATCAGTGCTGTTCATATAGATGCTGTTGCTCGCAATAAGAGGATTTACCAGCGTATCGAGACTCGGACCCGGATACATGGCACCTCCTGTATTCATATTTCTGTTGAACCGGGGATAGTTCGAGGAAGTAATGTCTACACGGATCTTATGCCCGGCAAGGAAGGTAATCGCCGTATGGGGCAGATCAACAAGGATGTCGTAGATGGTACCCGGATTCATTACCGCGGTGTCAGCAGCCATGTACCCGTTCCGAAATCTCATGCGGAATATGCCATCGTGAATAAGCATGCTCCTTCCGTCTGGATATACATCCGTCAGGCGAACCGAAAAATCAGTATCTAGCCGGTCCGACGATACTTTCATCCGGACTTGTGGTTTTCCTTTCAGGATCACATCTGCACCAAGGGGTGCTGTGGTAAAAGTGAGAATGTCGCTCCTGGATTCAACCAGCGGAACCTGATCAAACGGGCCCTGATCAAGATCCGCGCGAAGGGTAGTACCGCCAATGGTGGGAGAAGGATCGGTAGGGTCATACAAAAAAGAGGCATCACCCGTTGCGCTAACAGGAGAGATATTATCCAGGCCACCGCCCGGATGAAAATACAGATTGATATTATTCATTCCGGTGGGAGGCCAGGTCGTTGAAGAATTCCAGACATTACTTCCCATCTGGTAATACTGAATAAAGGGAGTGCTGTTCCAATTGTTGGGAATGGCGCGCAGGTGATAATCGTAAAACAACAGAGCCAGTGAGTCATTCCACCAGGCTGCATTGGGATAAGACAATTGCCCCTGGTTCGGACTTCCTACCTGTGCGGGTCCGTATCCGCCGTGTACCCAGGGTCCCATCAGCAGACGATGCTGGTTCTGTACGTTTGCAGGAGAGTTACTGCGGATTCCGTTAAAAAAATCAATCATTACATCAATGGTATGATCATACCATCCGCCGATCATAAACGTCGGAATCCGTATACTGTCAGGGTAGAAATTCGTCATCTCGGATACCTGCCAGAGTATATTGTATACCGGATTTGCCAGCAGTGTCGCTGACATTCCAAAGCCCAGACCATCCAGTTGTTCAACATACTCTGTTCGAATGGATCCTCCGGGAAAATACTCGAGATAACTGTATTGCGGTCCGGCCACGAGCGGAACCATACAGTCAAGGGAGGGAGGATTTTTCTTCGCAGTCATAAACTGGACCCTCCCTAATGCGGAAGGACCCCAGGTACCTATTTTTCCGTTGCACCAGGCACGGGTGTTCACCCATTCGATCACGTCATAACCATCGTTGCCGCGGGCAGGACAGTTCAGGTAATAGGCCGCCTGCGAGCCGTAGAAACCCCGCCAGTCAACGATTACGAATGCGTAATTGCTGTTGTTCAGGTTCATTCCAACACCAAGTGGAAGTCCGATGACCTGGTAGGCCAAACGGTTATAAGGAGTCTGAATAACAATCACCGGTCCACTGGTCCAACCGGAGGGAAGATAAATGCTGCAGGCGAGCTTACGGTTATCGGCCGTGGGAACAGAATCAAAAATGGGGCTAAGCTGGGCAGTGAGGGAACCGCCCAACAATAATAAAAACAAGAGTGATCTCATGACCATAAGACGCACGGTAGCGAACAAGGTTTAATGGTCCTTACCAAATCTCCGCCCTTTCGTCCGGTTTTCTATACATTCCATCTCCTTCTTTCACCCCGAAAGCATCATAGAACTCCGGCATGTTGCTGAGCGGACCATTCACACGGAAGCGTCCGGGAGCATGAACATCTGTGATCAGCCGTTGCTTAAGAGCAGCATCTCGATGTTTCACGCACCACACTTTTGCCCAGCCCATAAAAAAGCGCTGTTCAGGGGTAAATCCCTGCTTTTTCTGTTTGAGTTCCGGATGTTTTTCCAGGTACATTTTCATCGCATGATAGGCCATAGTGAGTCCGCCCAGATCCGCAATGTTCTCTCCCAGCGTCAGTTTTCCGTTTACGCGGAGAGTATCCAGTGCAGTAAAACTGTCAAATTGTTTCACCACCTTGTCGGCCCGCAACTGAAACTGTTTATAATCTTCTTCTTTCCACCACATGGTAAAGTTACCCTGCGCATCAAACTGTGCTCCCTGATCGTCGAATCCATGCGTGAGTTCGTGTCCGATAACACCTCCCATGGCACCGAAGTTAATGGCCATATCCATCCCTGCATCGAAGAAGGGATACTGCATAATCCCCGCCGGAAACACAATCTCGTTCATGCTCGGACTGTAGTAGGCATTGATGGTGGGAGTGGTCATGCCGAATTCTTTTCTGTTCACCGGTTTCCCCAGCTTGTTAAGGTTTCGCCGGAATTCAAAGTTGGCCGCGTTCAACATATTCCGGATATAATCCGTGGAGGAAACGGTCACTTCCGAATAATCTTTCCATTGTTCAGGATAGCCCAGTTTCCGGATAATCGCATCCAGCTTAACCAGTGCAGCCTTTTTTGTTTCCTCACTCATCCATGTTCGGCTCTTAATGCGCTCCCTGTAAGCGGCAAAAAGATAGTCAACCATTTCATCTACTTTTTTCTTCGCATCCGGAGGAAAGTATTTATCCACAAACATTTTTCCCAGCGCATCGCCCAGTGAATGATCCACAGACTCCGCTACTCTTTTCCACCTCGGCTTTTGCTTTTTTACACCCTTCAGCGTTTGTTCATAGAATGCGAAATAGTGGTGCTCCATCAGATCCGTGGCATGATCTGCACAGGTATTCAGCAGGTTCCACCTGAGATAATTCTGCCAGTTCTCAAGATCGTAGTTTTCCAGCATGAAAGAAATCTGCTGCATGAAAGCAGGATTGTTGATTACGAGTTCTTTCTGGAAGGAGGGAAGACCCAGTGTACGGAAATAATCATCCCAGTTCAGTCCCGGACATAATTTTTTAAGACTATCAATACTCATCCGGTTGTACTGTCGTTGAATATCACGGCGTTCTACATTCGTCAGATGTTTTTTTGCCAGTTCCGTTTCAAAACTTATGATACGTCCAATGGTCTTGGAAAGATCTTTGTTCTTTATTCCCGCTTCCTGAAATAAATTCATCATGTATTCTGTGTATTTTTTCCGGATGCGGAGCGCATCTTCGTCCATGCGGGTGTAATAATCCCTGTCCGGCAGTCCGAGACCGGAATTATAAATGGCAGGAATCATCTCCGTCGAGGATTTCAGATCCTGATCTACATAGAAGAAGAACAGCCCGCTGATGCGGTTGCTGTGGAGCCGCCCGAGCACTTTCCCGACATCTTTGGTTGAGGTCATGGAAGCGATGAGGTCGAGTTCGGCTTTTAATGTTTCAATCCCTTTTTTATTTCTTCCGGATGAATCCATGCCCGAACGGTAGTAGTCCGCAACTTTCTGAACATCGGGACCTGCACCGGCTGCTTGTTGGGCTGCATTCGTGAGCAGTTGCCTAATCTTCGCACTGTTGCTCTCCCGAAGCTCTGCGAAGCTACCCCATACCGATTCCGTCTCCGGAATAGGCGTTTTCTTCAACCAGGTTCCGTTTGCATATTCAAAGAAATTGTCCGTTGGTTTTACATTCGTGTCTATGCCCTCCAGATCTACTCCCTTTTCTTCCATTGCCCTGAATCCCAGAATTAGTCCGGCGGCTAATCCAATGGCAGCAAGAACGTTACGTTTGATTCGCATAGGATATTTGGTGTTTAACCAAAGATATAACAATTATCGTGCAGCTTCAGCAGGTCATCAGTTCCCCGCTGTCTGTATAAATGAGCCAGGATTTAATCCCGGGATAGCCTGCCTCCGCAAGAACGCTGCCGTAGTGCCTCACCTGAGCAGCATGTTCCTCCCGCGGCATCCCCGTCTTAAAATCTATTACATGTGTTTCAGCGTTCAGAAATTGTATTCTGTCGGGTCTTATGAATTCTCCGTCGGGTAATAACACCTCTCTTTCCATCAGAGGCTTGCCCTGATCAAAGAGATTCCTGATTTTTTTATTTTGCATTATGCGCCTGAGTTCTGCTGTTACCGCCTCCTTGTCTCCGGGCACTATCAATCCTTTGCGGAGCAACACTTCTGTAGCATGGTCTGTATCGGATGAGCAGGCCATCTGAGCCAGGGCATGGTGGATCACGATTCCCTTATTTCTGGCACTGCTGTTAAAGCCCGGCAGCGCTTGTTCCCGGTATCTTCTTCTTAATTGTAGCCGTTCCCTCCATGAGGCGGAATGTGTTTTCTCAAGTGTTGCAGTTATATCTTTTCTATGGCCGGTGTTATCGTGGGGAGCAAGCCGGCCGGTGCGGAAAACTTCCTCATGGTCGGAAGAATAGCCCCGGCTGACCAGCCATTCCAATACCCAGGCACTTACCTCTTTCGCTTTATGCTTGCGTTCACACAACATGAACAGGGCGCTGGCTGCACGCGTAGTAGCTACGTAAAGGAGATTCAGGTTATCCAGGCGTGCTTTTTCCAGCTCTTCGGAAAGAATGGGCTGAAGAAAAGTGTTTTCCAGTGCTTTGGAAAGTGGAATGGCCATCGAATAATGCTTTCCACCCGCCACCGGAGAGATGTCTGCTACCGTCAGTTCTGGAAGTTTTTGTGTATCCCAGTTACAGCGGGGAAGTATTACTACCGGGAATTCCAGTCCTTTTGATTTATGTATCGTCATCACCCTTACCGCATTCAGGCCTTCAGGTACGTGAACGTACTCCTTTCCGGATCGTTCTTCCCACCATTCCAGGAACCCTCCGGGATCATTGCCTTTATGCGTGGTGTAAGCCAGTACAAGATCACAGAAGGTTGTAATATAAGGATCCGGCAGCGGCTGAAGGTTCCATTTTCGGATCACACTTTCTGTGATCTCCGTAAGGGATATGTTCCGGTACGTTTCCAGATCCGTTTCAGAAAGGAACGAGGGTGCGGCGCGCAGGGATTGGAGTGTAATTTTTTTCTCCTCTTTCCGGAGAACATACTCGATCAGTGCGGTATTTCCTGCCGGTGACAGATCTCCGTTTACAGCGCGGAGGAGATTGAGTATAAAGCGAACTTCCGGCGAAGCGGATATTAAAAGAGAATCCGAGGAAATAACAGGAATTCCGCTGTGCTGCATAAAATGTGCGATCTCTGCAGCGTCTTTGTTGTCGCGTGTAAGCAATGCAATATCCCGGAATTCAAATCCATTGCTTTGCATCCGACGGATAATATCCAGTGCCTGTTCAGGATGGGAATCTTTCGTTTCAGGGAATGCGATCTCCACATATCCCTCCTGATCGTCTCCATTCCATTCCTGCCGGGCGTTGCGGAAAACCTCTTGTTCGGTTCCCGTGCTTTCCCTGACCAGCCATTGGTATAATTCATTATTGAATTGGACAATCGCGCCCCCGCTTCTGTAATTGGTTCCCAGCCGGGCTTCCCGGAAGTTTCTTTGTATGGCACCGGCGCGTTCGCCCATAATCTCGTCTCCGGCATCCATGTCAATCGCAGGCAGGCCCGTAAATTGCCTGACTTCTCCGCCCCTGAAGCGGTAAATAGCCTGTTTTCCGTCGCCAACTACCATATTGAAATTTCCTTCCGACAGCGACTGGTGTAACAGGGGCAAAAGATTCGTCCACTGCAATCCTGAAGTGTCCTGAAATTCATCAATCAGGTAATGACGGAAGCGGGTTCCAAGTCTTTCGTAAATGAATGGTGCGGGTTGCTGTCGTACAACCTGTGCGATCAGTTTATTGAGATCTCCGATCAGAAGCAGATCATTTTCTTTTCGGTATTCTTCCATTCTCGAGCGGATATCCCTGAATAGTACCATCACGTCAAGATGTTGGGCCACGATGCGGCGTACGGTGAAGTCACCGCCTTCCTTTTCGATCAGATCCAGCAGTGTGCGCGCGGCAGCGGTGCAGTTCCCGAGCAGTGGCGTCATTTTCGCTTCCGCCTCTTTGTTCGCTTTTGCCGTCCATTGCTCACCCGTTATGGCTTTTACCGCGTTTTGATTGATGTCGGGTAATGCGCCCGACCAGGCAGACATGGTTTGCAGCCAGCCTCCTATACCTCTTTGCCCGAACGAAAGTTCGGATACCGAGAGTCCTCCGCGCTTCAGCTGTTCCAGTATACCCGCGGCCAATTGATGTGTCTTGCTGCGGAAACTTTGCATTTCAGCGAAGAGCTTTTTCTTTAATTCACGCAATGCTCCTTCCTCCGGAATACTTAATTCCTCTCCACGAACCCGGTCCTCCGTCTTCAGTATCCGGATGGTTGCGTCAATTAAGGTGTCCCTGACATTCCAGTTTCTCTCTTCCTCCATGTGATTTTTCATGAATTCGAGCAGGTAATTGGTCACTTTATCTTCCTTTCCCGAACGATCCAGGAGGATGTCCACGGCCTGGCGAACAAGATGATTACGGTCTGTACTTAATTCAAACTGTTGCGGAAGATGCAGGTCATGCGCAAAGGTGCGGATTACCCGATGCGTGAAGCTGTCAATGGTGCTGATGGAAAAATCCGAGTAGTGATGCAGAATACTGTTTAACAGAACCCCGACCCGCTGGCGCAGAATTGTTTGCGGCAATCCCAGCTCCTTCTCCAGCATCATCGTTAGCACTTCCGCACCGGGGTGTCCTTCCTGCATACGGCGTAGTGTGAGGAGTATCCTCTCTTTCATTTCCGCCGATGCTTTGTTTGTAAAAGTGATGGCGTTCACAGAGCGGTACCGGGAAGGAGGGGTGTGGGCATCGTCCAGCGCCAACCGCAGGTATTCCTTCACCAGTGTGAAGGTTTTCCCTGATCCGGCGGAAGACCGGTAGACTACAAAGCTGCGGTTGCTCACTCCTGCAATTTAAACTAAAATCTCCTGCTTTCCTTCGCGTAATTATTCACAGGAGGAGTAACGCAGAAAAAATCGCAGAAAAGATTAAGTTTTCAGGGAATAATGCGGAATTTTTCTTTCCATGATCCGGGGGTACCGTATTCGAAATGCCAGTAGTTCAGAGCGGAGGGGCGGAATCCGGCCTTGGTCATCACTTTGCGCAGCAATTCGCGGTTGGCCAGTTCTCTTTGAATGGGACCCAGCGTATCCTTCCTGTAAGGATCCTTCATTCCATACTCCTCAAAGATATTGTAAGGTAGTCCCATGCTTTGAAAAACTCCTTTTTCATTCACAATCCCCATATCCACAGCACTGCCGTAATGATGCGGATTCCCGTGTATATAATGTCCGGCCTTTCCTGTACTCAACTTATGACAGGTGTCGTAGGTCGCACTGTCTATATGCGCTGCACGGGTGCCATCGAGCACTATGAGATTATAATAAGGATATTCCCGCTTAAGTTCTTGTTGAGCAAGGGACAATGCCTTGCACACTTCTTCGGGAAGGTAAACGGCATAGAGGGCGCCATATGCGTTCAGACGAAGGTTGGAATGATGCGGAAAATTATGGATGCCGTGCTGAATGGTGGAATCGATATAATAAAGCCAGATCTGCCCGTTTCGGATGTAGGAACTTTCTAAACGGAATTTCACCGGTTCAACGGGTTTGTTGGTTTTTTTTTGTTCAGATGCTAGCCACTTCCTGTAACGCAGGTCTGCTGTCTTCTCGTAGGTGTCAGGGGTGCCGGCTACCGGATTGAAATTGAAATAGCGGTCTTTTACAAGGTAGGTAACCTCCAGTCCCAGAACGGCAATCAGAGGTAAGATAAATTTTAAATGTGAAGACCGCGATAAATTCACAGTCAAAGATAAGTAAGTTTGCAGCATGGAGAATGCAGGCAGGGTCTTTATGATCCGTCCTTTTCGCTTTAAGATCAATGAACAAACCGCCGTTACGAATTCCTTTCAGCAACCGGTATTGGCCGGGGCTGATGCGGTGTCTGCAAAGGCTGCGGAGGAATTCGATGCGTTAGCAGATCTGTTGAAGAATAACGGAGTGGAGGTGATCATGTTCAGGGAGCGTTCCGACCGGGATACTCCTGATAGTATCTTTCCCAATAACTGGATAAGTTTTCATGAATCGGGCCTGTTTCTTTACCCCATGCAGACAGAAAACAGGAGGAAAGAGCGTTCGGCAGAAATCCTGGAGTTTTTAAAACCTTACGTCCCCGAAAGCCGCATAGTGGATTTGAGTATTCATGAAAGGGCAGGATTGTTTCTTGAAGGGACGGGTAGTTTGGTGGTGGACTACGGCCGCCGCATTGTATATGCAGCGCTTTCTCCCAGAACATCTGAGGTGCTGGTGAACCAGTGGGCGGGAATGTTTGGAATGGTTGCCGTTACATTCCGGACTACAGGAGACATTTATCATACAAACGTGATCCTGACAGTAGGTAGTGGTTTTGCCATGCTCGGGAGCGGACTGATTCCTGACAAAAAAGAGCGTGAAAAAGTAATTTCTTTTCTTGAACGATCAGGAAAGCAGGTGATTCACCTGACGGAAGACCAAATCCGTTCTTTTGCCGGAAACAGTTATGAATTGGTAAGCAGCGGAGGAGAGAATCTGATTTTAATGTCGAGCCGAGCGTTTGAAAGTCTGAACCCTGCGCAGAAAACTTCTTTGGAAAGGTTTGGACGCATCATCCATTGCCCGGTTCCAACCATTGAATCTGCCGGAGGCGGCAGTGTTCGATGCATGATCGCAGATATGAATGCCTGGGAACGCTAGACCATGCCGTTCGCTCTTCCGGAATGGCTGGTATTTTTGCGGGCAAAGGGGATGGTTTCCCGGTATCTTATTATCTTAGTGTCCCATTCCTATGCCATCCTTCGATATCGTATCTAAAATTGATCACCAGTCACTCGACAACGCGATCAATAACGCCCGGAAGGAGATACTGAACCGTTACGATTTCCGGGATTCTAAATCGATAATTGACTTTAACAAGAAAGACCTGTTGTTGGTTGTGACCACCGAGAACGACATGCGGCTCGGGCATATTGAAGATGTAATCCGTTCCCGGATGATCAAACAGGGAATTGATTCCAACTGTATGGATTTCGGTAAAGAGCAATATGCCAGCGGAAATATGTTGCGCAAGGACATTAAAATTAAAGAAGGCATTGACAAGGAAACGGCAAAAAAGATTGTGAAGGATGTCAAGGAAACCCGGTTAAAGGTTCAGGCCCAAATCATGGATGATCAGGTGCGGGTTACAGGGAAAAAGATCGATGATCTGCAGGAAGTGATTGCCTTTTGTAAAGTGGGAAAGTATGGGATCCCCCTGCAGTTTGTTAACATGAAATGAATATACTTTTATTCGGTGGTACAGGAAAGTGCGGGCAGGAATTCCTCAAGCAATTACCGGCAGAGTATTCGGTACGTTGCGTAGTCCGGCGCAAGGGAAGTGTAAAAGGCTCCGGTATGGAGTATTACATGGAGGACATTCAATGCGCCGCGCAACTCCGGGAAGCACTGAAGGGAATGGATGCGGTGGTTTCTTTGCTCGGACATAAGAAAGGCTCGCCCGGGGATCTGCAAACCGCCTTCATGACTCGTTTGGTACCCCTGATGATGGAGCTAAACGTCATACGCCTGATCTCACTCACAGGTTCCGGTGTTCCCGATCTTACCAACGACAGGCGTTCCGGATTTCTACACTGGGTAAATGAAATTACAACCCGCGTGATTGCCCTTCTGGATCCGCAGAGAGTGAATGACGGAGTCTGTCATGCCAAAGTAATTATGGAATCCGGTCTGGATTGGACTATCATTCGTACACCCTTGCAATTAGGGGCTCGGAGCAATGGAACTTACTGGGCAGGACAGGTAGGAAAAACACCCGGGTGGTATGTTAAGCGTGAGGACATCGTCCATTTCATTCGTAAAATTCTGAATGAAAAGTCGTTCGTTCACCAGCTACCTTATCTGGTTTCCTGATCGCCCCGGAGTACCTTTTATTCTTAATCTCTTTCTCGTTTTAACCTTACTTCGGTATCGTGGCGATCTTCGCACCGGCGTAGCCGCCGGAAGCGAGTTTATCCTTTACAGACAAAAAGGCTTTGATCGTATAATCAACATCTCCAATCGTATGAACTGCAGTGGGTATCAGGCGCAGAATGATCATTCCTTTTGGAATTACAGGATAAACCACGATTGAGCAGAAAACATTGTGATTTTCACGAAGGTCAAGTACCAGCCCGGTGGCTTCCTCTACCGAACCTTTCATATACACCGGTGTAACCGGTGATTCCGTATTGCCTATATCAAATCCCGCATTCTTCAGGCCGCTCTGCAAGGCATTTACGATCTTCCATAAGTTGTCTCTAAGTTCAGGCTTGGTACGCATCAGCTCTAGTCGCTTCAACGCGCCGATAACAATAGGCATGGGCAACGACTTTGCGAAAATCTGAGAGCGCATGTTGTAGCGTAGATAGTCAATCACATCTTCGTTGGACGAAATGAAACCGCCGATGAGCGCAAAAGATTTGGCAAAGGTTCCGAAATAAATGTCGATTCCGTCCTGGCAGTCCTGGTGTTCGCCGGTTCCTCCGCCTGTTTTTCCCATGGTGCCAATCCCGTGGGCATCATCAACAAAGAGACGGAAACTGAACTTCTTTTTAAGTTCAACAATCTCCCTGATTTTGCCCATATCGCCCCGCATTCCAAACACACCTTCGGTGATCACCAGAATACCGCCTCCGGTTTCAGAAACCATTTTGGTAGCACGATCCAGCTGTTTTTCAAGATTTGCAATGTCATTGTGTGGATACACAAACCGTTTTCCCATGTGGAGCCGGACTCCGTCGATGATACATGCATGTGCTTCACTGTCATACACGATCACATCCCTGCGGTCTACCAGTGAATCAATGGCGGAAAGCATCGCCATGTATCCGTAATTACACAAAATCGTGTCCTCCTTATGAACATAGGCGGAAAGCTCTGATTCCAGCTTTTCATGATGATTGGAATTGCCGCTCATGATACGGGCACCCATTGGATAGGCCAGACCATACGCTGCAGTTGCTTCCGCATCAGCCTTCCTTACCTCCGGATGATTGGCAAGTCCCAGGTAGTTGTTCAGGCTCCAGTTAAGACGTTCCCTTCCCCTGAAAACCATATGTGGTCCGATCTCTCCCTCCAGCTTAGGAAAAGTATAGTAGCCGTGTGAATCTTTGGAATACTGACCGAGAGGGCCCCGGTTGTTTCGAATCTTGTCAAATATATCTTTCATGGCAGCGTTAGCTATTGGTTGCGAAGTTAAGTCATTTGATTACACCTGCCAAAGGCAGTTTCGGAACTTATCAACCTGAAACTGACAGGATTCCGGGTGATTTCCTGTGCGATAAATGTGTATCTTCGCAACTTATTCTATGCTGGTACGATTTATTTTTCTGCTTCTTGCCGCCTGCTCCCTGGTCTCTTGCCGGGAATATAAAAAGTTACTGAAAAGTGCTGATTTGGATAAGAAGTACAGTGAGGCAGTCCGGTTCTACGAAAAGGGCGATTGTGTCCGTTCGCTTCAGTTGTTCGATGAATTGCTCACTGTATATAAGGGTACGCCAAAATACGAGAGCATTTACTTTTACTATGCCTATAGCCACTATTGTGTAGGAGACCACCTGCTGGCTGCGTATCATTTCCGGATATTCACTAAGAGTTATCCGACCAGTAAACACGCCGAGGAGTGTGCCTTTATGGCTGCTTTATGCTATTATCAGGAATCGCCCCGCTATACCCTCGACCAGACAGAGACCCGCAATGCGATCAGGGAATTGCAAACGTTCATTAACAGGTATCCCAACAGCACCAGGATGGATACCTGCAACCTCCTGATTGATAAACTCCGGGTGAAGCTGGAGAAAAAAGATATGGAGATCGCCCTCCAGTATTACCACATGGAGGATTATAAAGCGGCGATGACCTCCTTTAATAATCTTCTCAGGGAGTATCCCGACACCCGATACAGGGAATTAGTTAATTATTATATCATAAAGGCAGGGTACGAACAGGCGATCCGTTCGGTGGACGAAAAGAAAATAGTCCGGCTGACGGAAGTGGTTGATCAGGTTAATAAATTTCAGGTCGCTTTCCGCGACAGCGGAGAGTACCGGACGGAGGTAAACCTGATCGGGATCGGTGCAAAAAACCTGAAGGAGAAGGCTGCCTGGGAGATACCTTTCCTGAATTTCGAAAACAGGAAGTATGCAAAGGCCATTGAAGGGTTTAAAGAGTTTTTAACACTTTACCCCGAGAGCCCCAAAGCAGATAAGGCGAAAGAATACATTTCTGATTCGTATTTTCTTCTGGTTCAGCTATCGTATCAAAATATTGAAAAGTCCTACGGAGTAAATCCTGTGATCAATGCGTACCGTGAGTATCAGAAGAATGCCGGGAAGTATACGCCCCTGATCAACGAACGCTACTCTTCGTCCCTGGCCGCTTTTAAGCAGGATGCGGCATGGCTGGCCATCGACCGGGTTATTTCCCAGCTGGAGGATGTATTCCGCATGAAGGATGTAAACTCACTCACCCTCTGCAGAATCACAGAAGACTTTTTCAAGGAAGCGGAAGGGGCGGTAGCCGATCCCGGACGAAAAGCGGAGTTGAACGCCAGGATGGAAAAAATCCGGACCGCTAAAGCCGGCGTGGAAAAGGAAATAGGATTCTGGTTTTACGATTCCAGGAATTACCAGGCTTGCCGGGGAAACCTTCAGAAGTTCTTCCCATCCACCGAAAAAAATGACCACCAGTCAAAGAGCTTTTATTACTTCATGCTTTCCCTTTGGAATACTGCAGATGAGATTTCCCTGGTCCGTCCGGATTTCCGAAAGGTATACTATGATTCTCTTTACCGGTTGGATAAAATGTTCAGCCCGCGGCTCAGCCCCAAATACGCCCGTAAGATGAAAGCACTGATGGAGGAAGTACGGGAGGATGAACTCAGGCTTCCCGGGGAGTACATCTACCAGTTATATAAAATCGGTCAGTATGATAAAGTAGTGGAGCAGACTGATCTTCTGAAGAGTACGGTTACCCGCAAGGAAGTACTCAGCCGCATGCTCTATTACAGAATACGTGTGGATTATACCCGTGCACGGTTCGGTTTTGCTTCCGATAAAACGCTGAAAATAGTGCAGGACGGTTTAGCCGGTTCGCGCCAACTGCATGCTTCTATGCATGGGAAGTACCGATGGAAAGCCGGACGACTGATCCGCCTGATGAAAAAGAGGGAACGCACGGTCAGGAAATCTTTGGTAAAATGAGTTTTTATATACGCACCGATTGCCGTTATTACCGGGGCGATCTTCCCTGCGCGCCGCATAAGGAACACGGTTACCATTGTAAAGATTGTCCGTCTTACGACCGCGTTGGGAAAAGGATACTTGTGATTAAACTGGGAGCGATCGGCGATGTGATACGTACAACGCCTCTGGTCAGGAGATTCAGAGAGGAATACCCGGATTGCTATATTACCTGGCTTACACTCACCCCGGCGATTCTTCCCAAAAAAGGCATTGATGAGATCGTTCCGTTTAATCTGGCGGGGATCACCTGGCTGCAGGAAGCCTCATTTGATATTGCTGTTAACCTGGACAAGGAAAAGGAAGCCGGTGCGCTGTTGGCCGGTATCAGTGCCGAATTGAAATTCGGATACATTTTGAAGAATAATGTGATCCAACCTGCAAATCCAATGGCTTTCCATAAGTTTAATACGGGAATGTTCGATGACGTAAGCAAAGCCAATACGCTTTCTTATTGCGAGGAGATTTTTAATATCTGCGGATGGAAATACAAAGGGGAAGAGTATCTTTTTGATGATCATTCCGACAAGGGATTCAAATGGAAAATCGGAAACAGGGGTAAGAAAATTGTGGGACTGAACACCGGCTGTGGTGGACGGTGGACTACACGGCTCTGGCCGAACGGGCACTGGATTAACATGGTGAAGAAACTTAAACAGGCCGGCTACTTCCCTGTGTTGCTGGGAGGCGAGGCAGAACATAAGAACAATCAGGTGCTGGCGAAGAAATCTGGCGCGGCTTATTATGGGCATTTTTCACTGGAGCAGTTCATTAATCTCGTTGCGCAATGTGACCTTGTGATCACGCAGGTAACCATGGCTATGCACATCAGTATCGCACTGAAAAAGAAGGTGGTACTTATGAATAATATTTTTAACAAACATGAGTTCGATTTATTTGGCCGGGGCAGTATTGTGGAACCTCCTGATGGGTGTGAATGCTTTTATAAAGGAAGTTGTGTCAGAGGCGCATCCTGCATGAAAGACCTTCGCCCGGACGATGTGCTCAAGGAGGTGCGTAAACACCTTCCGGTGAGGTAATCAGTTACCGCTCCCTTCCGGTGGTGATGTTTTCTCCATCGGCCGGAATTCTGAGGTGTTCTCCAGCCGGTAATACGAGTCCCCATGACGTAAAACGGTGAAACCGCCGGATCGGAAGAGCAGAACATCAGCGTTAGCACTCATGCCAAAGAGAACCAGTTTGCCCTTCGACATTTTATAGCCCCGGTAGTTAATGGGTGAAAGCCAGAATTCCACAGTGATACTTCCGGAGGCATCTTTATCCTCACGAATACCCGAGATGTCCTTCAATGCGGAATCTTTTGCATTGGGAATCTCCGAAGACTGGGTGGAAATACTGATCTCGCGGGTGGTTACCAGCTCGTCCTTTTTTACTTCAAACAATTCATCTCCGCCCCTGGTGGTTCTGAAAAGACTGTCGGCAAAGAAAGAATCCTTTGGATTGGTCTGCAAAGTGATCTGCACGGAGTCTGCACCCTGCTGTTTCTCAGTATTTTTTACCGTGGGCTGTTGGTCGTAAACCTTTCTTGGTTGTTCGTCAATGGTTTCAGTAAGCAGGCTGTCTGATCCCTGCTTATTAAAAAGTTCAATGCGGGAAATGTATTCGTCAATCTTGAAAATAAAAAAGCCCGCGCCCACCAGCAATCCTACTGTGATTCCGAACAGAAAATAGATCACCCGGTTGCCTGAACTTTTAACCATCCTGACAAAATTACAAATCCCTGCCTGAGCGCGGTTAATTTTTGTTAAAAATGTCAGGATGAGCACATTTGGCTGCAATTTTGCACTGCATCCATCGTTTAAACTTCAAAACGGAATAGCTATGAAAAAGATCCTTATCGTGTTTGCAGCCGCTCTTGCGGGTGGTGCCGTTTCTCTCGGAATCTACGATTTGTGGAAGGGCGATCAAAAGGGCAGTGAAACCGGAAAATATGAGGGCATCAGGCAAACGGGTTATTATGTGAATCTGCCGGGCAATACTGCTGCTCCTGACTTTGTGGCCGCGGCCGACCTGAGCGTTCATGCGGTGGTTCACGTGAATACCACCGTGGAACATCCCGAAACCTCCTATAACGAGATGAACCCTTTCCATGATTTTTTCTGGGGCAATCCATTTCAGCCCAGAGGACCCAGCGTGGCCTCCGGATCCGGAGTGATTGTTTCCGGCGACGGTTATATTGTAACCAATAATCATGTGGTGAACGGCGCCGACAAAATTGAAATTACACTCAACGATAAAAGAACTTACACGGCAGAGCTTATCGGAACAGACCCATCTACGGATCTGGCCCTCCTGAAGATCAAAGAAAAGGATCTTCCTTATCTGCTGTATGGTAATTCCGACAATTGCAAAGTGGGGGAGTGGGTGCTGGCGGTCGGAAATCCTTTTAATCTTACCAGTACGGTCACCGCCGGTATTGTTTCCGCAAAGGGAAGAAATATTAACATCATTGAAGGGAATCCGGAGAAGGGAATGTTCCCCGTTGAATCGTTTATTCAAACCGATGCCGCTATTAATCCGGGTAACAGCGGTGGCGCTCTGGTGAATGTGAAAGGGGAGCTGGTGGGAATTAATACCGCCATCGCTTCCAATACGGGCAGCTACGCCGGGTATGGATTTGCCATTCCTGTGAACCTGGTTCGGAAAGTGGTAAATGATTTGCTGGAGTTTGGGCAGGTACAGAGGGCATTCCTCGGAGTGAGTATTCGTGATATTGATTCCCGGCTGAAGGAGGAGAAATCTCTGAAGGATATGAAGGGCGTCTACGTAAATGGACTCACCGAAGGCGGAGGAGCAGACAAAGCAGGTATTAAAGAGGGAGATATTATCATCCGGGTGGGAGATGCTCCGGTAAACAATACCGCTGAACTCATGGAACAGGTCTCCCGCTTTCGCCCCGGCGACAAGGTAACGGTTACCCTTCGCCGCGATGCCAAGGAAGTAACACTGCCGGTGGTGCTGAAGAATCGAAAAAATGAAACGAAACTGCTGGAGAAAATGGATGTGGAGGAGTCAGTGAAACTGCTGGGGGCTACCTTCGAAAATATCTCGGACGCGGAGAAGAAGAAGCTTGGAATTGAAAGCGGACTGAAGATTGTTGAAATGGAGGGCGGCAAACTGCGCAGTGCCGGTATTAAGGAAGGATTTATTATCACCTCCATTGATAAAAAGAAGGTGAATTCGCTGGACGACCTGAAGAAAGCACTTGAAAACAAAAAAGGTGGTGTGCTTATAGAAGGTGTGTATGCCAACGGAATGAGGGCTTACTATGCCTTTGGGCTGTAGGATTACTAACAATCACACAAGGTTCGTCGAAAGGAAAGCCATCTTTAAGGAGCGCTTTCCTTTCTTTATTGAGTTATTCACAAGTTATTGACTTTCAGCAAATACTGGGAAAATCAGGGCTTGGAAAACTCCGTATAATGGCGTACCTTTGCAGCCGGTTAAGTGAGTTTGAAGTGTCTGTTAAAGAATAGTTATTAGTCCTACCTAATTTAAAAGCCAGGAAAGCAAAATGAGGCAGCTAAAAATTACCAAGTCAATCACCAATAGAGAGTCCGCATCATTAGACAAATACCTCCAGGAGATCGGGCGAGAGGAATTAATCACCGCTGAAGAGGAAGTGGCTTTAGCCAAGAGGATCAAGGAAGGAGATCAGGTAGCTCTTGAGAAACTGACCAAAGCCAACCTGCGCTTTGTGGTTTCAGTGGCCAAGCAGTACCAAAACCAGGGGCTCAGTTTGCCCGACCTGATCAACGAAGGAAACCTGGGATTAATCAAGGCGGCCCGCCGTTTTGATGAGACCCGTGGTTTTAAATTCATTTCGTACGCCGTTTGGTGGATTCGTCAAAGCATTCTTCAGGCGCTTGCAGAGCAGTCGCGGATTGTGCGTTTACCTCTCAATCAGGTAGGTTCACTGAATAAAATCAATAAGGCATTCGGTCGCCTTGAACAGCAATTTGAACGTGAGCCGAGCGCAGAAGAGTTATCGCAGATTTTGGATCTCCCGGAAGACAAGGTGGCTGACACAATGAAAGTATCCGGACGTCATGTTTCCATGGACGCTCCCCTGATCAGCGGCGAAGAGAACAGTTTGCTGGATGTTCTGGTGAACCACGATTCGCCCCGTGCCGATAATTCCCTGATGACCGAGTCACTTCAAAAGGAGATTGAGCGTTCTCTTTCCACACTCACCGAAAGGGAAAGGGATGTGATCCGTCTTTTTTTTGGAATCGGTGAAAATCACGGACTCACCCTTGAAGAGATCGGAGCGAAATTCGACCTGACCCGCGAAAGGGTACGCCAGATAAAAGAGAAGGCGATCCGGCGCTTGCGTCACAGTTCGCGCAGCAAACTTTTGAAAGCTTACCTCGGCTGATCTGAAAACGGAAACTATGAAAGACCGCAAAGGAAACGGAAACAACATCCCCACCTCTGCGGTCTTTCGCATTTAATATGTCTCGTCACCTGTCAACACCCCGGCGCATGGAAACCGCAACAGCGAAAGGAAAAACAAAATCAGATTTTGAATCTCAGCTCGGCACCTGGATCCACAGAGAGAAGGAAGCCATTGAACTGATTGGAGTGATCGGAACATTATGGTTCGAGCATTCCGTGGAATTAATGATGTTCAGAAATCAGTTGGTAGATCGCTCCGCTTCTGAGATAATGAACCTCCACCAGTATTCCAAAGATGTGGTGAATAAACCCATCGAAGTGTCCAGAACACTTGAACTGGCTAAGGCATTGCTTACTTTCGATCTTGTTCCTTCCCGTATTGATATTGGGAAGCTGGTCGCGGAATGGAACCAGGAGAGTTCCACACCTGCCAGGGATTTTCTCAATGGAAAGTTAGGGCACCTGATAGGAAAAGAAAAATTCGCCCTCCGCCCCAAAGACGTAGTGCTGTACGGATTCGGCCGCATTGGCCGCCTTGCGGCGCGGGAACTGATTTCCCAGGCCGGAAAGGGCGAACAGCTCCGCCTGCGTGCCATTGTTACTCGCGACAAATCCGATGATGATATGATCAAGCGCGCTGATTTGCTTCGTACCGACTCCGTTCACGGCCCATTTCCCGGAACTGTGATTGCGGATGCCGCCAACCGCTGCCTTGTCGTAAATGGTCATGTGATCCATATGATCTCAGCCGCCGATCCCTCCAAAATTGATTACACTGCATTTGGTATCAACGATGCCCTGCTGATTGACAACACAGGGGTAGCCCGCGACCGGGAAGGATTATCGCAGCACCTTAAAGCCAAAGGCATTGCCAAAGTGTTGCTCACCGCCCCTGGAAAAGGAGATATTCCAAACGTGGTGCATGGTGTTAATCATACGCAGTATAAGGAAGATGAGCGGGTATTCTCAGCCGCTTCCTGCACTACCAACGCGATTGTGCCTGTACTCAAAGTGATCTTCGAAAAGTTGGGAATTGACCGCGGGCACATCGAAACGATTCACTCCTATACTAATGACCAGAATCTCCTGGATAATTTTCATAAAAAATACCGACGCGGCCGCTCCGCTGCCATCAATATGGTAATCACCGAAACAGGTGCGGATAAAGCGGTTGCAAAGGTAATTCCTCAGCTGGCCGGAAAACTGACAGGTAATGCTGTTCGTGTGCCGACCCCGAACGTGTCGCTCGCTATCTTAAATCTTACGGTATCCAAATCCACCACGAAGGAAGAAGTGAATGAACTGATGCGCGATGCCGCCCTCAACGGCGACCTCGTGGAACAGATCCAGTTCTCTTTTTCCAATGAACTGGTGAGCAGCGATTGTGTCGGAAATTCTTGCGCTTCCATTTTTGACTCACCTGCTACTATTGTGGGGAAGGATGGGAAGAATGTGATACTGTATGTGTGGTATGATAATGAGTATGGTTATACACGGCAGGTAATCCGGTTCGCAAAGCATTTATGTAATGTTCGCCGGTTAACCTATTATTAACACGTATCCTTATGAAAACAATCTTTCTGTTTTTAGTCCTTTGTCCTGCGGTTCTGCTGGCGGGCGACACTCCCAATATGGGAATTGGGTTCCGTTTCGGAGAACCTTCCGGCATCACTTTTAAAAAGTACCTTGGAGAGAGCAAAGCTTTCGAGATCAGCTTTGGGCGCAGTTATCTTTGGAACGGCGACGGATGGTATAACAGCTATTTTCATAATTACTATAAAAAGCAATATAACTGGTACTGGTACAGTTACAGTTCGTATTCCCGCAGCTTCCCGTTCGGGCTGCAGGCAAACTATCTTTTCCATAAGCCGCTTTATGCCAGTGAGAAGTACGGCGACCTGAGCTGGTATTTCGGAGCAGGTGCACAGGTGAGGATACAAACCATCAAGTATTATTATCACTACCAGGAAACGGCGACCTCACCCATCCTGTATTCGAGTGACTCGTATACGAATTTCGATATTGGTATTGACGGAGTGATCGGACTGGAATTCAATTTCAAGGAAGTGCCGCTGTCAGTATTCACGGATGCCGTGATGTTTATGGAAGTGGCGGATCAGCCCTTTCGGTTCTGGTGGCAGGGTGGTTCCGGAATCCGGTACAATTTTTGATTTTTCCGGGGCATGGGCCGAAACACCTGCCTCCTGGGAATCCTGGCTTTCTGTTTGTCTCTTAAGGTCAATGGACAGTTTATTGTAACGCCCGTTCCTCCGGAAACACTTTCGGCTGCCGGCGTAACGACTTTTCGTGAATATTTCCGCGATACGCTGATGAAGCAGGATAGTCTGATGGCGGAATACATGTTGAATCACCTGGGCGGCGCTGTGCTCTTCCGCTTCCGGCACAGCCATCATACAGATGAATGGGCATACCGGAAGTTCGCGATTTCTCCCGACAGTCTCCTTTCTTCTTCTACTATTTATATCACCGAAAACGGGAAAGAGGTGTTGTTCTATGAAAAACTGGTATTTTATAAAAAAAACATGGGTCCACAGGTAAGCATTACCCGTGAATTCGACCGGGGACTGCATACCATTGACACGATTCCTGCGGATCCTGAATTTATCAACCAGCTGATTCTGACTATTCACAAGGGCGATACAGTTCGGCGGATCAGAAACCTCCGAAAAGGGAATACGAAACTGTACCTGGTTACAGAAAAAAGGGGAGGGGTGTGGTCCGAAACAGAAAAGATGCTGACTGTTTACAAACCGGACGGAAATTTCGACAGC
The DNA here is from genome assembly GCA_020852255.1 of Bacteroidia bacterium. Taxonomy (NCBI): domain Bacteria; kingdom Pseudomonadati; phylum Bacteroidota; class Bacteroidia; species Bacteroidia bacterium. The sequence goes on from JADZBD010000007.1 coordinate 87,836, forward strand.
CTTGTACATTATAAAGCAGGAAAACTTTTTCAGAGTTATTCGTGGACGGACGTTGATAACAAGAAGAAGGAAATGAACAATGGATGGCACGAAAACGATAATGGATTGCCCTGGGATCCTCCGCCGCCAGCTGAAAAGATTCGTTATACAAAAAATCCGTTTAGCAACAGTCCTGTGTTCTCCGAAAAGAAGAGTGCCGGATGTTATGTATGGATTGAGCGCTTTTCAGACGCTTCTTCCGGGAAACCCTTTGTTATTGAGGTGTTCGACAAGCAGAACCTGCCGGTGCTTAAGATCAATACCATGAACGGCGACAGAATAACGTATGTTTATTCCTACCGGAAGAAAACGTCTTCCGGTAAATGATCAGGAATTCCTCTTTAGTGCTGCAATAATCTTTTCAGCTAATTCCACTCCAATCCTTTCCTGCGCTTCCAGTGTGGCAGCGCCGATATGAGGGGTCAGTGAAATTTTAGGGTGGGCGAGGAGTGTTGAATTGGGTGTGGGCTCATTCTCAAAAACATCAAGACCGGCTCCGGCCAGATGTCCGGAATCTAAAGCGGCAAGAAGGTCTTTTTCATCAATTACACCGCCGCGGGAAGCATTCAGCAGAATGGCACCCTTTTTCATTTTTGAGATTTCTTTGGCTGTAATTAGTTTTCCGCCGGGAACATGCACCGTGATAAAATCGGATTGAGCGTAAAGCTCTTCCAGTGAAATACCGGTAATCTTAACTTTAATGGGAGAACGCTGGTAAATATCCACGTTGATTTCTGCCTCCGGAACAAACGGATCGTGTGCTACCACTTTCATCCCGCAACCCAGGGCCAATCGCGCTACCGCCTGTCCGATACGCCCCAACCCGATAATCCCGATCGTTTTATCTCTTATTTCAATTCCACCGGCATAGCTTTTTTTCAACGCATCGAATTTCACGGAACCTTCTGACGTCATTTTTCGGTTGGCATCATGCAAAAAGCGAACCAGTCCTAGTAAATGCCCCATCACCAGTTCCGCAACCGAATTCGAGGATGCAGCCGGTGTGTTGATCACCTCAATGCCTTTACCCCTGGCATACTCCACATCAATATTGTCCATGCCCACACCGCCACGGCCAATCACTTTTAGTCCCGGACAGGCATCAATGATATCTTTACGTACTTTGGTTGCGGACCGAACCGTAAGCGCCACATAATCTTCCTTGTTCAGGGTGTCTGCCAATTTTTCCTGTGCCACTTTTTCTGTGATCACCTCGAATCCTGCCTTTTCCAACAATGCTTTCCCGGTTGCATCAATCCCGTCATTGGCTAAAATCTTCTTCGCGCTCATTTCCAACGTTTTTTAACTGAATTTCTTTTCAAATTCCTGCATCACTGCCACGAGTGCTTTTACACTTTCCAGTGGCAGGGCATTGTAAAGTGATGCTCTGTATCCACCCACATCCCGGTGCCCGCGTAATCCGCTGATCCCTGCGTCCTTCCACATCTTGTCAAACTCCGGCTCTTTACTCGGATCATTCATAATGAAAGTCACGTTCATATTCGACCGGTCTTCGCGCTCTGTGGTGCCGCGGAATAAATTGTTTCTGTCAATCTCATCATACAGCACCCGCGCTTTCTCATTGTTCAGGCTTTCGATCCACTCTATGCCTCCGTTTTTCTTAAGCCATTGAAGAGTGAGTAAGCTAACATAGATCGGAAACACCGGCGGAGTATTGTACATCGACCCGCTTTTAATATGCACCTGGTAATCCATCATACTAAGCATCTTTCGGCCGGTCTTCCCAAGGACGCGCTTATCTAATGCTACCATGGTGGCCCCTGCCGGCCCCATATTCTTTTGTGCTCCGGCGTAGATCAGGGCAAATTGTTTTCCGTCTACCTTCCGGCTGAATATGTCCGATGACATATCACAAACAACCGGAACCCTGCTGATCGGAAATTTTCGCATTTGGGTACCGTAGATCGTATTATTGGAAGTGATGTGAAAATAATCAATGTCGCCGGGAATACCGTACGTCTTGGGAATGTAGGAAAATTGTTTATCCTCAGAGGAAGCCAGTACTTTCACATTGCCAATTAATTTGGCTTCTTTGATTGCCTTACCTGCCCATACTCCGGTGTTCAGATAACCGGCCGTTCCGTCCGTCCGGAGTAGATTATAGGGAACCATGGCGAATTGCATACTCGCACCTCCTCCCAGGAATAACACCTCATAATTATCGTCCAGTAGCAATAACTCCTTTACCAACTGGCGGGCTTCGTCCATTACCTTCTCGTAATTTTTACTCCGGTGTGAAATTTCCAACAAGGAAAGGCGGAGATGATCAAAATTTAGGCAGGCCTCCGCTGCCTGTTTCAGCACCTCCGCAGGTAGGATGCCCGGACCTGCGCTGAAATTGTGCACTTTGCTCATAAGGTTAATCGTGTGTTAAAATTCAAACCGAAATTAGTAAGAATAGGGATTCTTAACCGGGATAAAAGAGGAAATCTGAAAACAGCAAGTGGCTCAAAAACAGCTTGTTATAAAGTTATTTTGGAGCATTGGGATTCGGGCTGCTGTCGGGCATATTGTGGTCTCCTTCCTTTCCCGTTTTCTCATTTCGAACATCCGGATCACGCAGCATTTTCCACTTACCCTTTTCCCAGGTAAAGCCGTCAATGGCAAGGGTGGGTCCATAGTCGCTGAACACTCCTTTTCTGGAAGAATCGGTCGGACCGAGCACATCATAGACGATCATGCTTTCCTTTTCATGCCACTTCAGAGTCATATACACTCCCTGCTTGTATTCAAAAATCTGCCGTTTGTTATACACTCTGATCTTCTTGTAAGGATTAATCTCCTTTTCAGTTTCGATAACCGCTTCCCCGAAAAGCGGAAGCCCCCCGGAGGTGAATAGTAATGTTTCTATCAGTTTTTTCTGCGTAATACGATCGTTCCCATCCCATCCCAGCAAAGTGTAAATTTTTTTCTTTTTTACTTTTGTGACAATGATGGTGCTGTAGAAAGCGCCATACCATTTTTTTGCATCCAGGGTTTGCTGTTCGGGATTACGGATTTCATCTGACTTATCCGTTAGTTCAAATACATCCCAGTGCTTTTTCTTCGAATTGTAATGTTGAAGATATCCGTAGTACCGGAACGTTTTGTCATCCAACTGAACCGCCCAGTTATAAATCCTCAGTTCGTGGTCGGGAGAAATAACAAGCATTCTGAATTTCCTGAGCGAATCGAATGCGAATTCCGCGCTTTTCGGATCCTGAAGTGCACGTTCCACAAGATCCGTAAGGCGTGCGTTGAGGATGAGCTTTTCTGCATCATCGTTCGCACGAAGTGATGCTCTTACGACCACGGCCATGCTGTCTTCCAGCGTACGCAGATCCTGCCCCCGGGCGGAAAGCAATAACAACAATGAAAGACAAAAAGCCGTACTTCGCATGGGGACAATACGCAAGGAGAATGCCAAAGTTACGGGGAGTTTCGGGATTTATTGTTTTTTTTAGGGAGAATGTCTCTGCCGCCAGAGGCAGAGGTCCGGCAGAAAGAATGCTTCCAGACGGAGCGTTCTGCCTTCAAATGAAGTAAATTCGCAGCATGCAGGAAGCGCTTTCGGTATGGGGAGCCCAATTGCGGCAAGCAGATTTTCCGGGGGAAGCGCTCCTCACGAACGCCTATGCATCCAATGGTTGGTTCACCTCCACCGAAATCAAGCGGGCAATTGCTGCGATCGCTGAAATGCTGGAGCCAGGTACAATGGAAAAATGGCTGAAGCCTTACACTTTTCCGGTGGCTGTGCCCAAAACGATTGCTGTTATTCTGGCGGGAAATATTCCACTGGTTGGATTTCACGATATTCTTTGTGTGCTGGTGTCTGGTCACAGGGCAATGGTAAAAATGTCGTCTGCCGATGCCGTGTTGCTTCCGGCCGTTCTTGACCTGCTGGAAAACGCCGACCCGGCGCTGCGGAAGCGTATCCTGCTGGTGGAAGGGAAAATGACCGGATTCGATGCGGTTATCGCTACAGGCAGCAACAACAGTGCAAGATATTTCGAATATTATTTTGGTAAGTACCCTCATCTTTTTCGACGTAACCGTACTTCCGTGGCTGTGCTGGATGGAAATGAGTCCGGAAGGGATCTTGCAGCACTGGGGAATGATATCTTTTCATATTACGGACTTGGATGCAGGAACGTAACGAAACTTTACATACCTGAAGAGTATGATCTTAATCGGTTTTTTGAAGCGATGTATCCTTTTCGGGATGTTCTGCTCAATAAGAAATACGGAAATAATTATGATTACTACCGTGCCCTGTATCTTATGAACAGTTCCTCCATACTGGATAACAATTTTCTCCTCCTCAAGGAGGATGCAGGGCTGCATTCGCCGCCTGCTGTACTCTATTATGAAAGGTACCGGAACATCGCTTCCCTGGAGGATAAACTGCGTATGTTGGAAGAATCTATTCAGTGTATCGTAGGATCCGTAAACGTTTTAGGTCGTAATATACCATTCGGGTCCGCCCAACGCCCGGCACCGTGGAACTATGCTGACGGTGAAGACACGCTCCGTTTTCTGGCTGCAGTTTAAGTTAATTTGCTTATATTTATTCCTCAAATTCTCATCTATGAGACGTTTCGTTCTTGTACTTCTTCTTTGCTCAGCCGGACTGATCCGGGCCCAGATATTCTGGACGGAAACTTTTGGTAATGGATGCACACAGGGTACTGCAGCAAATGGTCTTGTTACCACCAATGGAACATGGACACAAACCAATTTTATCAATGATCCGGAGTCGAATGAATGGTATGTAAGTTCCTGCGAAGCCGGTATGGGTTTGAACAATTGCGGAGATGGCTGCCTGAGTAATCCGGCTTTGTTGAACCGAACGCTGCACATTGGTGCCAACGACGGCTGGACTCCTACTGATCCGGGAGCGGCTTACAATGCCGGCGGCTTTTGCGGTGTGCTTTTTTGTGTGGCGGCCGATAAACGGGTGGAATCACCGGTGATTAACTGCACCGGATATACTAATATCCAGCTGAATTTTCTGTATCTCGAAGGCGGACAGGCCAGCACGGACAATATGACGGTCTGGTATTACGACGGCGTATCGTGGTCGCAACTCACCGATCCGGGGAAAACGCTGACAAATTGTGTGGGCGGCCAGGGTCGCTGGGCAGCTGTACCGGTTATTAATCTGCCGGTTTCTGCAAATAATAACCCGAATGTGAAGATTGGCTTCCGTTGGACGAACAACGATGACGGTGTGGGAACGGATCCTTCGACGGCCATTGATGATATTACCCTTTCTGTTGTCAGCGGATCCCCACCCGTAGCAGCTTTTACTACCTCAAACAACACTATCTGTGCAGGTTCCTGCATTAATTTTACGGATAACAGCACCAACACACCCACGGCATGGTCCTGGTTGTTTCCCGGAGGCACACCCGCCAGTTCAAATTCCCAGAATCCCAATAATGTTTGCTACAACACGGCCGGATCATATACGGTTACGCTTACTGCCACCAATGCGAACGGAAGTAATTCCACCACGCAGGTGATTACCGTTAATCCCATCCCTACCATTACCGTTTCGCCCTCTAATCCCACGTATTGTACGGGAGGTAATGCTTCGCTCACTGCGTCGGGAGCAACGAGCTACAATTGGTCGCCGGCTACCGGACTTTCCTGTACAACGTGTGCAAACCCAACCACGAATGTTACTACTACCACTACCTATACCGTAACGGGCACTGGTCCCGGTAACTGCACTTCAACCACTACCGTCACGGTAACCGTCACGCCAAGTCTTGTGGGTACCGCGTCTGCAAATCCTTCAAGCATATGCTTTGGGGATTCTACGTTGCTGAGCGGAGGCGGCGGAACCAATTATTCCTGGACGCCAACCGCTTCTGTTTCCTGCGGCACGTGTCAAAACACTTATGCTACTCCAACTACCACCACCACCTACACAGTGGCGGTTTCCGGCGGAACCTGTCCGACTGTGACAGCCACCGTAACGGTCACTGTGAATCCGCTTCCCACGGTTAGTGTATCGCCTCCTGCGCCGGCCTTTTGCCAGGGTGGCAATGCTCCACTCACTGCTTCAGGAGCGAATGCCTGGTTGTGGAGCCCCGCTACCGGTCTTTCATGCACCACTTGCGCAAATCCCCTGGCCAATCCTACCGCTACCACAACGTATACCGTAATAGGAACGGGTGCTGGTAACTGCACTTCAAGTGCTACTGTTACCGTCACGGTGAATCCTCTCCCTACGGTATCGGTTACTCCTCCGTCTGCAACAATCTGCGCAGGAAATAATATAGGTCTCACCGTTACCGGTGGTCAGACTTATGCCTGGGCACCTGGCACAGGGCTTTCCTGCACCACTTGTGCTAATCCTACTGCCTCGCCAACAGCCAGTACTACTTACACTGTTACCGTAACTGATGCCAACGGTTGTACCAACACTGCTGCGGTTCCCATCACAGTGAACCCCTGTGCACCTCCGGTAGCAGCCATCACCGCTTCCGCTACTGCTGTTTGTATGCCGGGATGTATTACCTTTTCTGATAACAGCACCAATAGTCCTACTTCCTGGTCATGGACTTTCCAGGGCGGAACGCCGGCAACTTCAACCCAGCAGAATCCCGGACAGGTATGCTGGACAGCGGCAGGAACTTACCTGGTGACACTGATCGTATCCAACGCGAATGGAACAGACACTACCTCACAAAGTATTACAGTAAATCCAATGCCCACGGCCACCACGGGACCAGACGTTACGATTCCTATTGGAGGAAGTACGGTGCTGCCAGTGGGCGGAGGAACAAGCTATACCTGGTCACCGGCAACCGGATTGAGTTGTACCGCCTGCCCGAATCCTACCGCATCACCTACAGTAACAACAACCTATTGCGTAACAGTTACCGATGCGAATGGATGTACCGATGATTCCTGCATGACGGTTTTCGTGGACCAGAATTGTCCGGAAGTTTTTCTTCCTACTGGATTCAGTCCCGACGGTGACGGCAAGAATGACGAATTTTATCCCATCATACCCTGTTTCGAAAGTATGTGGCTGGCGGTATATGACCGTTGGGGTGAGAAGATTTTTGAATCAGATGATCCTGGGAAAAAGTGGGATGGTACATTTCGTGGTGCTCCGCTGGACGCCGCTGTTTTTGTGTATTATTTCCACTACCGGCAGTTAAACGGCAAGGATGAAAAGCTAAAGGGGAATGTTACGCTGGTCAGATAAACGGATCAATGAAGGAATGATCAAAATATAAAATTGAATATAACGGATAACCTAAACATGAAACACCTCTATTACATTGCGGCACTACTTCTGTTTGGGGCGGCCTCTGCCCAGGACATACATTTCTCGCAATTTACCCTGACACCACTTCAGCTGAATCCGGCATCAGCCGGCGGGCTCACAGGGATTCAGGCGAGTGTGAATTACAAGTCGCAATGGGGCAGCGTGGGCTATCCTTACCGGACCTATTCTGCCTCTCTGGATGTGGCAATAGGTCATAAAAAGGAAAAGAAAAAAGGTTTTTTCGGACTTGGGATATTTTTTTACAACGATAAGGCCGGGGATGCATCCATGAGTACCCTGCAGGGAAATCTAAATGCTGCCTATCATCTTCGCCTGAGTGAAAGAAGTATGCTGAGTGCGGGCGCCTATTATGGATTTGCACAACGGAGCGCCTCATTCGGAGCACTGAAGTGGGAGTCTCAGTATGTGAACGGCAGTTACGCTGCATCGAATCCCAGCGGAGAACCGGGGGGTAATGCCTTCATGCAGCAGGATCTGGGAGCAGGAATATTCTGGACGTTGAGAAAAGGCGATATGTATATGACATCGAATGATCATGTGCATATAGATGCCGGTGTTGCCTACTTTCATATCCTTCCCATGGTCAATGCATTTGGCGGATCTGGCGATGTGCTTTATTCCAAGTATGTTGGACATTTCTGGATGTCGAAAGGAATTAAAAATTCCCGGCTCGCACTGCAGCCCTCTGTTCTCTTCTTTATGCAGGGGCCTCAGACTGAACTCAATTTCGGACTGGATGTAAAATACCAGGTGAAGGAAAATTCTAAAGTAACCGGATATGAAAAAGGAACTTCTGTTTATCTCGGTTTACATCACCGCCTGATGGATGCGGTAGTGATCAATGCGATGTATGAATATGATTCATTTACAGTCGGTCTGTCCTACGATGTGAATGTTTCGGAGCTTACCAATGCTACATTTGGCAGAGGAGGACTGGAAGTAGCTCTCAGATACAGAGATCCTTTCTCCTATCTTTGGAAAAACAGCAGCAGGCATTAATTATGGCATTGTTTTTGAATATCAGTTAATATTATACCGAAAGACCGGTCAAACCCAAAACCTCTCACTGATGAAAAAAGTTATTTTCCTTGTTTGTATACTCTTCACAGGTACAGCGTTATTTTCTCAAAACAACGAAGTAGTACCTGCACCACAGACAAACACCACGGATGCAGATCCGCTGTCTTTTCATTACGGTAAAATGATGGCATTCGCCAAACACCTTAAGAACGATGTGAAGCAACTTCACAAAGGCGGCGACCGTATTTATTTTTTCAATGATGGGAAGTACACTGAAATATGGAACGGTGTAGAGTGTTCCGGCACCTGGTCCTATAACCCTGCCAAGAAAAAAATCACGACAGTTTGCGGAAGTACGACCCGTGAGTGGGAAGTAAAATCTTCAGATGCAACGAAGCTGGACCTTTTCAGAACAGGAGAAACGCTGACACTCACTCCCAAGGGGTGATACCGGTTTCTGCTTGTTTTTCCTTCCCAGGCTTAAAAGGCCGGGAGATTTTTTATGAGTAAATACGGCCGAGTTTTGCTTATTCTTGCCCTGGTTATCACTGCCGGACTGGTGGTGTATGGTCCCATTCCGCAAGACACTTCCTACCACCAGTTCGCGGATACAAGAACATATTTTGGAATTCCTAATTTTTGGGATGTGATCAGCAATGCCGTGATCTTTCTGGCAGGTGTTTACGCTTTGTTTTGCTGGAAAAAAATGACAGGCCTGAGCAATGCCATGAAATGGGTCCTGATTGCCGGCATGTTGCTTACCGGACTAGGATCAGCGTATTATCATCATACTCCCGGTAACGCAACACTTGTTTGGGATCGCCTGCCAATGACCCTGGTGTTTATGTCTTTTTTCTCTCTCATGGTTTTCAGCCTGCTTTCAGAGAAGCTGGGACGGATGCTTTTTTTTATTCTTGTACCGGTGGGGATTCTGAGTGTTATTTACTGGTATTTATCGGAAGTGCAGGGTCATGGAGATTTGCGCCCGTATGTGCTTGTGCAGTTTTTTCCGATGATCTCTCTTCCGCTTATTCTTTACTGGTCAAAACCAGGGCGACCGGTTGTTTTGGGCGTCAGCTGGATACTGATCTGCTATCTACTGGCAAAGGTTACAGAACATTTCGATAAGGAAATTTTCAGTCTTTTGAAATTATGGAGCGGTCATACGCTGAAACATATCCTAAGCGGTGTCAGTTTGTACTATATGGTGAGATTATCACACAGATTATAAAGACCCGGACTTCTTCCCCTGTTTGATTATACGCATCACTAATTTTCTGAAAATGTTGGCGTAAAGCAGCGCCAGTACCGGGATCAAAAAGATACTTAGCCTGTTGAAATCCATTGCCTCGGAGAATTCGAAATGCAGCAAATGCTGTGTCGCACGCGTCATCCCGCATCCGGGGCACTCTCTGTCGAATAGAAGCACCGAGGGACATACGGACTCGCCATAATCAAAATAATCTGCGGGAGACAGCATCAGCCACACCGGCAATGCAATCATCCCGCAGAGAATGAACAGGATACCCGTCCTTCGTAAACTAAGCCCTGTCGTTGACAACAATGATAGCGTGAATGATACCGCCGATACAGGTCAGACACAACAGCAGATTGATCACCACCGGCTTCACTTCCCAGTCGGTCACAAGTCCCACGGCCAGCCAGGGTATCAGGATAGCAAGAACGATCAACAATCCCTTGTCAGGTCCGCTGCTGTTTTTTTTGCCGGATTTCCTTTCCTGCTTGCTTTCCACCTTGGTACTTCTGACCAGTGTGTTGTTATCCGATGATTCGGTGGTGGTAGAAGTAACACCGGATTTATTTACTACCGGTTTTTTGGGAGTGATGGTGTTTGCATCCGGCGGTGCGGCATACACCGGAGTGGACAGGGTTACAACTTGCTCCACCTTATCAACGGACGGCGTGGTAGTTTTCAGCGGTTGAATCTTCTCGGGGCCGGTTTGTGCCGTTTGAGCAACTGTCTTGTGCTTAAAATCAACGTGATAGCCGCTCATATACTGACGTTTTTCAAACGTACATGCTGTTACTGCAATGGCAACAACGAGGAGCGGAAGAAAATTTCTTGATAAGATTTTCATGTGGAGGGGTTTTAGATTTTGTTCAATGATAGGAATTATTCTATGTTAAACAAAATGATGGCCGACAGGATTTAGCTGTTTTTTTTGAAGAAAAAGCATCTATTGGTTGTATTCGTAGGCTCCGCAATCAGGTGGACCATCGGTGATCCTTGAGTTCCCCTTCAGGTCGAGATTCAACTCGCCGGGAAAAAAAGTGCTTATAACATTCATGTCGCCTTTGTTGATAGCGGAGGATAGCGGCCTTAATTTATAATCTCCGTTCAGGCTGTCCAGAAATGCCGGATCCTGGTTTACGACCGGAGAAATAAAGTAAGGGCCGGTCACTGGCAACTCTGTTTTTAATACGCAGTAATGAAATTTGTAACGGTAGTTGACGGAGGTGTTCGTGCTTTGATCCAGCTCAATCTCGTTGGCCAGGTCACCATAGATGATGCAATTGTAGAAATTGCAGGAATCCAGCGGGCGGGTGATGATATTCTGGTCGGATGATTCATAATAATTATTAATGATCAGAGCCGGTGTCTGACGGTTGTCCAGGTTCCAGTAGTTTGCAAATGTGCAATGATAAAAGGAGTAGTCACCTCCGATCGCAAGAGCGGCTGCATATTGACCGCAGTTTCCAAATGTGCAGTTGTATGCACGAACCTTTGAACCTACGCCGTAAAGCGCGGCCGCAGCGTGATTTTTCAGAATGGAATTTTTTAGCAATAGGGTGGGATTGACCGAATAATTCATGGTATCAGACCGGATTCCTATATACGCATTCTTGATCACGGCACCGTCTACTATATTGTCTCTACTGCCGTTCAGCAACCAGATTCCAAACCACTGATCAGCGACTTCCGCATAAAAGGGTTCCAGGCGGTCTCCCTGAAAAACGGCCGGATTCGATCGTGTTCCGTTTACGATGAGTGTTCCCTGGACCAGCAGGGCAGAACCCTTATGAAAGTGGATCCTGCAACCGGCATTGATCGTTAAGGAGCATAAGGAATCTACCAGAATGGAATTATAGATCAGATAGGGTTTGTCGTTATTCCATGTCTGATTGCATAGCACCTGGCCGTTAAAATAATGCGCATCCTGCCCCCATGCCTCCAAAACTACCTGCTGGATGTTTCCGTTGGTCTCAAAGAGTAGTTTATCGGTGATGATCAGCGGGGAATTTTGACTGTTCGGATCAACGGTTACTTCCACAAATACCCAAAGGCTGTCTTTGGCGGGTATCTCCACATCATTTACCACAGGTCCGGGAAACCCGTCAATATTGAATCGGAAATCGGATGCCTGGCCTGATTCCAGCCATATCCTGCTGATGTTCATTGGCTGTTCATGGCGGTTATACACCAGAAACGATCGGGTGGTGGAACCTATGCTGGTAAACACAGTATCGTAAAGAATAGAATCCGTACTCATTTCCAGCTTTGCCGCCGCGTCGGTTAGCAGCTGATCCTTCCGGCAGGAGCTGGATGCTGCCAGGAGCAGAAGAAGGGCGGGGAAGGTCAGGTTACGGAACATGAATTTTTAAAGATACTAAGAACGGGAAAACCTCCGGTTTATTGGATTTTGTAATTTAACAGGATGGATCGTAAAAGCGGCATATTCTTCGTTTCCGTGCTGATCGTGTCGTGCTGGTTTACTGACCGGTGGATCACGAATGCCAATACCACCAGCAGGGCGCTTACCGTCCTGAGCGTGGTGGAGTCCGGAACTTTCTGCATTGACCGCTACCATGAAAAAACCAAGGATAAAAGCTTCGTTAACGGGCATTATTACAGCGATAAAGCCCCTCTTCCGGCACTCCTGACTATTCCATTTTTCGCCGTGATGAAGTGGACCGGGCTGGTTACAGATCATAATGGATCCTTTTTTGGCCCCGAGGTATATTATCTGGGGAATTTTATCTGCGGCTCGCTTCCGTTTGCGCTGATACTGCTGGGCGGACTCCGATATATGAAACGAAAGAAAACGAAACTTTCAAGAGGTATTGTTCTCCTAATGCTTTCTTTTTTTGGATCTTTTATCTTTATAATGGCTGGTACTTTCTTTGCCCACATGCTCTCTGCGCTCTTTATTCTCCATGCGTGGCTGGACATGGAAGAGGACCAATATGTTCGGGCAGGTGCATTTACCGGTGCCGCTTTTCTCTGCGAGTATACACTGCTGCTTTTTATCCCGGTCTGGCTTGTGCACCTCTATCTGAAGAAGAAATCATGGCGAATTACCGCACGTTTTTTATTGGGTAGTCTCCCGCCATTACTTTTTCTCATGTTTTATAATTACATTTTTACCGGCTCTCCGTTCGAGATGCTTTATAAATACCATACCTTCCAGGAGCTTCACCAGGATTACGGCTTTGCATTGCCCTCCCTGGATTCTTTATGGGGACTCAGTTTCAGCCCCTACCGCGGTTTGTTTTTTTACGCTCCTGTGCTGATCATTTTTCTTGCCGCGGGTTTGTCAGCCCTGCGCCGGGGGAATATATTACAACGCCTGAGAGCAGAGTACGTAGTGCCGGCTTCTCTAATTTTCTTTCTATTTATTGCCGGTTATTTTGGATGGCATGGCGGATGGACCTATGGACCCAGGCTCCTTTTTCCCATTGCTGTTCTTCTGATGGTCAGGGCCCTTCCGCTCCTGTCTCAAAGGACCTGGTTTCCCTGGGCGGCCTCTTTCTCTTTCGCTGGAATCCTGATGAGCCTTATGGCGAAGATGACTCATGCTTATTCCCTTCCAACGGAGGAAAGAAACCCCGTGGTGCAGATTCTCTGGCCCGCAGTGAAGCAAGGGGCATGGAACGGCAATGATGTATTAAGTATGATCACGGGGCAGCCTTCAGGAACAACGGGACTCGTATATTTGCTCCTGCTTGGGTTGCTCGCTGCCGGGATGTACCTCTGGTATTCCGGTACAGAAAATGAATCAGCGGCAGAGGACCCCGGTTTGTAAAAGCAAAAAGGTATATCAGATACAAGACGGAAATATGCTCTATTATGTTCTGAAAATTCTTTATCAGCTTTTTTACAGAACCTATTACAAAGTTGAAATACGGTATGAGGCTGAAATTGCTACCGGAGTTCCTGTTGTTCTGGCGCCTAATCATGTGAATGCGTTTATTGATCCGACCATTATTGCAACATGGATTAGAAGAAAGGTGAGGTTTTTCGCACGGGGAGATGTTTTCCGAACCTCAGCCTTCGGGAGATGGGCGCTGGAAAGCATGAACATTTCTCCTATTTATAGAATTCAGGAGGGATACGCGGACCTGAAGAAAAATGATGCCACCTTTGAAGAAAGTAAGCAACGTCTTCTGCGCGGCGAAGCATTATTGATTTTTCCTGAAGCAGTTTGTGAGCAGGTGCCGAAGGTGAGAAAGCTCAAGAAAGGATTGGCCCGCATTGTGTTTGGAGTTTATGAAGAATCTGCACTACGCAGGAATGTGCTGATCTATCCGGTGGGATTGAATTACTGGGAACCTGCCCGTTTTGGAAGTAAATTGCTCATAGTGGTCGGGAACCCCCTGAGCCTGGAAGATTATACCGCACGGTATAAGGAGAATAAGGCGGACACCCTTCGCCAGTTCACTGCAGATCTTGAAAAGGCGATGAAGGCCATTACTATATGTGTGGAAGAGGAAACACTCTATCCCGTTTATCAGCGATTGATCAGCAGGGTTTCGGGGCATCCGGTGAATAAGGGAAAGTGGGAGAGAGGTATGTATGGAGAATACCGTGGGTTAATGGAATTTTCCGGAGCGCTGAATCACGGATTTGTATCGGATCCGGAAATGGTGAGTGCGCTTGCGGAAGAAACAAGGGAAATGGCGGAGGGCTTGAATAAAGGAAATATTAACCGGCACTGGATGTCCGGAAGCCATCAGGAAAATCCTTCCGTTTCGCATCTGTTGTTCTGTTCCCTGTTGCTGGTTTTGTCTCTTCCGTTCTTTCTGTTCGGATGGTTTTCGGGTGGGATGGTATTCGATTTCGCCTATCGGAGAGCAAAGAAGAAGGTACGCAAGATAGAATTCCACGCTTCGGTACATGCCATGATGGGCATGCTCTTTTGGTTTGCTTATTATGCCATTGGTATCACATTGATCGCAGTCTTAGCCCCACATTATATCTGGTCACTGCTGTATGTTGTGGCGGCTCCAATCTCCCTCCTGACGATGGCACCCTTCCTGAATGCCTGGAGAAGTATCTCCAGCGCTTGGAAGTTGCGCCGTTTGCTCCGGAGTAAGCACGCCGAAGCTGAACGCATCCGGGGTCTGCGAGAGAAGATAACAGGTCGCATTGCCTCACTCATTAATGCATACAGGAACGTGCAGATACCGGGCCGGAACTGATCAGTCCTTCACCCGGCTAAACGAAAGCGTTTTAAGCATCCAGTCCGGTAGTGGTTTTGTGCGGTCACGTTTGCGCAGGTCCAGATTCCAGCCAAGTGCTTTTAGTATGGGGAGCTTCTTGGTTTCCACAAACTCAATAAGAGTTCCGTCGGGATCTTCGATGTAACTGAAATGCCCCGCGGTAGATCCCATCTCGAAGCCTGCACCGCTGTCCACAGTAAATGGTGAGCCCATTTGCTCGCATTTTCGCCGAAGTGCTTCCATGTTGGCTATGTCAAAGCTCAGATGAATAATGCCCTGGTCGCCCCACCAGCGATTCTCGTAAATCTTACGGGGCTCACGATCCAACACCCGGATCAGCTCAATCGTGCTGCTTCCCAGTAAGCGGGAAAATGCTCCTTCCCGTGGTTTGCTGTGCCCGATCAGTACCCTTCTAAATTTATTTGTTCCGCCTGGTAAAGCTGCCAGATCCGCGAATACTCCGGTGGTATCATAGATCACCTTATCGTATCCCAGAATTTCTGAATAAAAACGCATAGATTTTTCCATGTCGCTAACACCGATAATGGAACCGCAGGTGCCTCCTGTCAGCTTCCGTTTGCGGCTGAACCAGTCGGCAGAACCGGTTATCTCAAAAATAGTTCCCCATGGATCCCGGATATGAAATCGCGGCTGACCTGCAGGATCATTCGAAGGGCTGTCCATCACCTCCGCATTTCCCCCGGCCAGTGACCGGTGGAAGCCATGCACATCCATGCATTTTATTTTAACGAGATTGAAACCCAAATCCCCCATCCGGACTTCAAAAGAAGGCGGAACCGGTTTGCGGCTGATATACTGCCAGATTTCAAAGCCTCCGCCGCCATTGATGTTGATCGCAAGGATGGCGTGTCGGCGGTGAGGCTTTCCTCCGGTATAGGGAAGCATGAGCTTGGCCTCGGCGGATTCATTGATCACCGGTATATCCGCTCCGAAAAGTTTGCGGTAGAAAGCGAAAGCAGCCGGGGTATCGGGAACACCGAGTCCGATCTGTTGTATGCCTGCAATCAGATAGCGGTCATTGGATTCAGAAGTCAAAGCCTTTGGGTTTTTGTTTGAAAATAAGTTTTTGAAACAATGCGGGGAAGAACCGCTTGATCCATACCGCGCGAAGTTCCGATCCGCCGATGAATATTTCATCTCTCCTGCACCGGATGCCGCGAATGATCTGATGGGCGCATGCTTCTGCACTCATCCCCTTCACATGTTCTTCCTCCATTACATTGCCTGATTTTCCTGTAGCGGTAAGTGCATGCTGGGAAATGGCGGTTCGGATCCGGCCGGGGCAAACCAGCATAACATGAATATGCCGGCTTTTCAGTTCCAGCCGCAGCGATTCAAAATAGCCGTGCAAGGCATGCTTGGATGCTGAGTAACTGGAGCGGAGGAAAAACCCGAACTTGCCGGCGATGCTGCTGATTACCACAATCTGCCCTGATTTGTTTTGTATCATATGGGGCAGCACCGCACGTGTAAGTGACACCGTTCCGAAATAATTCACTTCCATAATCTGTCGTTCTACCTGCGGATCGGTCTCCGCCGCCTTGCTGCGCTGACTGATCCCGCCGTTATTGATCAGCACATCCACGCGTCCGAATTTTGCAATCACTTCCGAAACATGGTTCCCGAAGGAGGCAATATCGTCCAGTGAAAATGAACAGATCATCGATCGGTCGTCTCCTAATCCTGCGGCCATCCTGATTTTTTCAAGTTCCTTCTCCTGCCGTGCCGATAATATTACTTTCGCGCCTGCTGCCGCCAGTTCATGTACCAGTGCAGCGCCAATACCTGACGAGGCCCCCGTAACCCAAACCACCTTTCCTGATAATTCTTGCATGCGGGTAAATATAACGGAAAACCTAAAAGGTACTGAGTGCCTCAGGCTTTGCGGTATTTACTTACGAAACTCGCTCCCACCTGCTGTAGTACCGGGCCGGAAGGGGGGCTTTTGACGTGCGACAAACAGGATAATCAACTGAAATACAGTATCATAGAATATTTATTTTTAGCTTGTGCCATTGAATTGTCCGGAAAATGATTATCTTCGCGTCCCTTAAAACACTGAATGTCATGAAGAAAGGCCTGCATCCGGAGAACTACAGATTTGTTGTGTTCAAGGATATTTCCAATGATTATGCGTTTCTCACAAAATCAACTGCAGAAACGAAAGATACCATCACCTGGGAAGACGGAAAGGAATATCCGCTGGTGAAACTGGATATCTCTCACATGTCGCATCCTTTCTATACCGGTAAGATGAAGCTGGTAGATACCGCAGGGCGCGTGGATAAATTCCGCTCGCGCTACGAGAAGAACAAAAAATAATTTACTTCTGGCTCAAGACAGAAGAAAAACCCTCAGCGAATCCCCGGTTGGGGGTTTTTTATTAGACCACATTCCTGCATTGAAGGATCACACGATAATAGCCTGATGAAGACGATCGTTCTCTTCGACGACCACACGCGCGGAAATTTGCTGCCATTCACCTTCACACGGCCGGTAGCCGACATCCGGATTGGTATACTAACTATTCGCGAAAAATGGGAAAAGATACTGGGTGTATCTTCGGCTACTGATACAGAGGATTATTTATCGGCAAAGTTTCCATCCGGAAACAATCCCTCCTCTCTTTGGATTAACGGCTCGGTGCTCCCGGATGCCGGCTTGGTTCAGGCGATAAAATCCTTACCGCCCGGAAAGTCGTTGGTGCAGAATGAACTGGTCATTGCATCGTTTGGCGGGAAAGCGGTAAAGGAGCCGCAGCCATATACAGGAGAGCTCTTCCGTATTACCCGTCCGTGGGATATCTTTCTGAAAAATGATATGGCGCTGAGGGCAGATTTCGAATTGATCACCGGCGGAAGGAAATCTGCTCCGCTGAGTGGTACCAACAAGGTAATTGGCGCTGAGAATATTTTTCTTGAGGAAGGCGCCCGTGTGGAATGTGCGGTGCTGAATGCCGGAACCGGACCTGTTTATCTTGCAAAAGATTCTGAAATAATGGAGGGTTCCATGGTAAGAGGTCCCTTCTCGCTGGGAGCGCATTCTGCCCTTAAGATGGGGGCAAAAATTTACGGGGCAACCACCGTCGGACCGCACTGCAAAGTCGGGGGAGAAGTCAATAACTCCGTCATCTTCGGTTATTCCAATAAGGCGCACGATGGCTTTCTGGGCAATTCTGTTCTCGGTGAGTGGGTGAATATTGGTGCCGATTCTAATAATTCTAATCTCAAGAACAACTACGCGGAGGTGAAACTTTGGAACTACATTACCAGGCGCTTTGAAGGTACCGGAACGATTTTTTGCGGGTTAATGATGGGTGATCACAGCAAGTGCGGTATTAATACCATGTTCAACACAGGCACCGTGGTGGGAGTGTTCGCCAATGTATTCGGCTCCGGATTTCCCCGCAATTATTTTCCTTCCTTCGGATGGGGTGGTGCCGCCGGGATTACCACCTACAAATTAAAGGACGCATTTGAAACTGCGGATCGTGTAATGGAACGCCGCGGACTCCGGCTGACTGGTGCCGAGAGGGACATACTGGAACATGTTTTCAGTCTGGATCGCCCGGATGCCTGAACCGGCGCCTACTTTTCATCAATCCTTCTTCAACAGATTTCCAAATACTTTTTCCAGTTTTTCCATTTTCGGCGGAATGGTCATTTTACAATAAGGCTGCTCCTTGTTGCTGCTGTAATAATTCTGATGATAGTCCTCGGCTTTGTAAAACTTTCCAAGTTGTGACAGCTCTGTAATAACAGGACCATCGTAAGCTTTTTCCTTTGTGAGCCCTGCGATAATTTCCTGTGCCAGTTTTTTCTGATCCTCATTCCTGTAAAATATTACCGAACGGTATTGCGTACCCACATCAGCTCCCTGCCGGTTCAGCGTTGTTGGATCATGTACGGTAAAGAAAACTTTGAGGATATCCGCTGCGTTGATTTTGAAAGGATCGAAAACAATCCGGGCAACCTCGGCATGGCCGGTGGTTCCTGTGCATACCTCCTTATAAGTAGGATTTTCTGTTGTTCCTCCGCAGTATCCGGACTCCACGCTGAGCACTCCTTTCAGTTCCCGGTAAATGGCTTCTATACACCAGAAACATCCGCCACCCAGCACAAGTGTGTCCGTACTGCCCATGCCGGAAAGGTGCTTATCTGATGCAGATTCAAATCCCAGTGACACCGAATTGGCGCAGTACCTTTTTCCGGTCGCGGTGGGCCCGTCATCGAAGATGTGTCCGATATGACTGCCGCATTTCCCGCACAGGATCTCTTCCCGGAGCATGCCGTGACTGCTGTCCTTTTGCATCACAATGGCTCTACTGTTAACCTGTGCGTCAAAGCTGGGCCATCCGCAATGCGACTCGAATTTAGCGCTGGACGCAAAAAGAATATTTCCGCAGGCAGCGCAACTATAATGGCCTTCTTCCCGGTGCATCAGAAATTTCCCGGAGTAGGGACGTTCCGTGCCTTTTTCCCTTAGTATGTAATATTGTTCAGGGCTCAGCGATTTCTTCCATTCTTCTTCTGTGCGGCGGATCTCAAAGGAGGAATCCGCGCCGGTGGCTTGTTTGGATTTCATTTCGTTTACGGGTGTTTGTGAACATGCGATGAGGGTACATAATCCGGAGAGAAACAAAAGGAGGCGGGTCGGAAACCGCATGAGGGTCATGTTCAGGGTTTGCATTACGAAATTAACGAAAAGCGGGAGTGCTTTATTAACCCGTTAAGATTATTTAACGCGCGGCCGATATGGCTATGGCTATCACCCCCAGCGCCAGCCCTGCCCAGTTAAGTGCTGATAGTCGTTCACGGAAGAACACGATTGAACTGAGTGTTGACAGGATTACCACTCCCATATTGCAGACAGCGAAAAGTACACCGCTGTCCACCAGCTTTTCGCCTATTGCTGCCATCATGCATACGATGGAAGCTACATTAGGAATTCCCAGCAGAATACCGGCTCTGATCTCTTTCAGCGAGGGTTCTTCCCTGCGTATCAGCAAAGCGACAGCGCCGATGGTTCCCGCGGAAAGAAAGCTAAGGCCCACATACGGAATAAATCCTCCTTCCATGAAAAAGGTCTGCTGCATATAACTGATGATGGCGTCCACCAGTCCGGATCCCACAAAAACCACCAGTCCGAGCAGAAGAGGGAAGGAAACTTTTCCGGCTGACCCGGAGGGAAATGTTTCCGGCCGTTTTATCGAAACTAAAACAACGGCAGCCATGGCTAGAAGAAAGGCAATCACCCGGCTGATGAATAACTCTTCGTTAAAGAAAAAAACTCCGATTAGCACCGGCAGGATAAAGGACATCTTGTTCGCAACGCTCGCGGTGGCGATCCCCAGCGTGTTTGCAGTCCGGGTAACCAGTATGAATACGGATATGAAGACCGCTCCTGTTCCGAGCGCGGCCGTGAACCAGGGCTGTTCGGGCGCATTCAGCAGTACAGTTATGGTTCCCGGGAAGAAGAAAGTACAGATCCCTGCGGTGAAGTAATTGATCACAAGGGCTGGTAGGGAACGGACACCGAAATGACTGAAGGACCGTAATACCACGAACATCATGGCATTGCAGAAAATACTAATCAGCAGCCAGATCATTCCGACCGGTAGATATGCAAGTGGTCGAGTCCGGATTTATGTTGTCCGGCCGGAGGAACAGGCAGGGATGGGCCTTTCACTCCGCTTCCCAGTTTCAGGGGTGCCGTGAACACCCGTGCTTCATCCCAATTGTTTCCCTGAATGAAACTATTCACCAGTTCCCTGCCTCCCTCTACAATGATGGATTGAATGTTCAGTTTATATAATTCCCCTAGTATCCTTGGAATAACTTCTTCCAGGAAATCCACCTGCACAAAATCAATATTAGGCTCGGAGTGATGAGAGGACGCAGTGAAAACAATTGTTTTTTGTGTTTTGTCGAATACGCGGTAATGGTCAGGGATTCTCAGGTCTTTGTCTACCACCACCCGCAAAGGATTACGGCCCTTAACATGTCTGACGGACAAACTGGGATTGTCCATGAGCGCTGTTGTGGTCCCCACCATTATAGCCTGCTCTTCCGAGCGCCAGCGGTGAACGGTGATGTTCGATTCATTACAGGTAATACGTTCCTGGTTTCCCACTTCTGCCATGGACCGTTTCCGGTCAATGTAACCGTCAGCACTCCTGGCCCATTTGAGTATCACATACGGGCGTTGTTTGTTCAAAAAGGTGAAATAGCGGCGGTTCAGCTCCCGGCACTCATTTTCCAGTACCCCGCTGATGACATCTATGCCCGACCTGCGGAGTTGTTCGAGCCCCTGGCCGGCAACAAGCGGGTTCGGATCGGTGGTTCCTACAACCACTTTTTTTATTTTTTTGGAGAGTATGAGGTCCGTGCAGGGTGGGGTTTTGCCCTGATGACAACATGGTTCCAGAGAAACATAAAGTGTGCAGGTGCTGAGATCCACTCCCTTTCCTGCTGTTTGAATTGCCTCTACTTCGGCGTGAGGGCCACCGAATTCACGATGAAAACCTTCCCCCACTACTTCCCCGTCCCTGACCAGAACAGCACCAACCATAGGATTGGGAGCTACGCACCCCAGCCCGTTTGCGGCCAGTTCCAGGCAACGTTTCATCCAAATCTCGTCCACGGCTTTCAAATTTATTCTAATTGTGCCCCCGCAATTCATAATTTTACCAACACCGCATGAACAGGATATTTCAGCATTTCAGTAGAAGTTGGGAACATCGCCCCTTGCAGCTTGTTTTGTACGCTGCGTTGAGCATACGGATCATCGCCGCCCTGTTCTCCCGGGGTTACGGATGGCATGATGATCATTTCCTGACAATAGAGCCTCCGCATTCATGGGTACACGGGCAGGATTATAATAACTGGCTGCCCTCTTCGCATCAGGGCGCATTCAAGCCTTCAGGGCATAGCTTTACATACAGCGGAATCATGTTTGGTATATTCAGTTTCCTCGAAACCGCAGGAATAACTGATCCGCAGTGGCAAATGGTTTTTATCCGGCTCATTCACGCCCTCTTCTCTTTGCTTGTAGTATATTATGGATACCGCATTGCGGAGCGCCTGTATGGGATGCCCGTGGCCCGGACGACCGGTTTACTGCTCGCATTGTTTTATTTCATGCCGTTTCTTTCGGTGCGCAATCTGGTTGAAATGGTTTGTATCCCTTTTCTGCTCGGAGGTACATGGTTTCTTTTACGCGTAGAATCTCTGAAATGGAAATGGGTGCTGTTGTCGGGATTCTTTTTCGGAATGGCTTTCTCCATTCGCTATCAAACCGTGCTATTTACAGCGGGAACAGGCCTCGTTCTCCTTTTTACAGTTCCTTTTTTAAGAACAATGGCCTGGTCCCTTGCACTTGCCGCTACGGTGCTTATTACCCAGGGACTGGTGGATTACATCATCTGGGGGGTTCCGTTTGCGGAATTCTGGGAGTATACTACCTATAATCAGTCGGCCGGAGCCACCGATTATTTCGTGAGGGAGTGGTATATGTACCTTGTGGTGCTGGCCGGTATGCTCCTGCCGCCTTTCAGTGTATTTATACTTTCCGGTTTTGTGGCGGGATTCAGGAGGGCATTGCTCCTTTCCGTCCCGGTGCTCATTTTTCTGGCGTTTCATACCTGGTTCCCCAATAAACAGGAACGTTTTATTTTGCCGGTACTTCCTTTTCTGCTGATCGCCGGATACGGTGGCTGGATCTTACTGTGTGAACGTAAGCTGAACGGAACCGGATGGAAAAAAGTCATACGGATTTCTATGATATTTTTCTGGAGTCTTAACATTTTAGCCTTGATTCCGGTAACCTTGATGTATTCCAAACGCAGCCGGGTGGAAACAATGTCCTGGCTTGGAAAACAGGAGGATTTTGTTTCCTATGTCATTGAAGACAGCAATCATTCTAAGATCACCATGCTTCCGGACTTTTATTCAGGGAAAGGCTATTCTTCCTGGCGCATCATGTCTGATATTCCGGCGACCTGGGTTCATGAGCAGCTGATGTTTTTACCCAGGCAGGAGCGACCTAATTACATGCTGTTCATGTTTGAAGAGCGAGTGCAGGAGCGTATGGATTCTGTGCAGAATTACTTTAAGCTGGAGCCGGTAACAGCGATTGAACCCAGCCTGATGGACCACATTCTTCACCGTTTGAATCCTTATAACAAGAATGAAAAGATAGTCATCTGCAAAATCAAATGGGAATAATATCCGAAGAGCAGCGGGTGGCCGCCGGAAAGAAGCTGACGGCCTTGTATGGCCGGAGTGAGGGAGAGGCCATTCTGCGGATATTGAAGCAGGATTTTACGGAACAGGAGCTTTTCGAGAACGCTGTCCGGAGAGTGCTTAACGGTGAACCGGTGCAGTATGTCTCCGGCTACACTGATTTTCTGAACTGCAGGATTGCGGTGGATCCTTCGGTGCTGATTCCTCGACCCGAAACGGAGGAAATGGTCTGTCTGATACTGAAGGAGAATCCCGGGCCGGTAATGCGGGTACTGGATATGGGAACAGGCAGCGGCTGCATTTCTGTTGCGCTGGCCCGTGCACGTCCGCTATGGCAGGTGGTAGCCTCGGATGTATCTTCCGCAGCGTTACGCCTGGCCGTGAAAAACGCAGCCGACAACAGAGTTGACGTGGAATTCTGGTTGCATGATATATTGCAGAAAGACCCCGGATTTCTTCCCCGCGAACTGGATGTTTTAGTGTCGAATCCTCCCTATATCACCATGGAAGAATCCGCGGAAATGGAGAATTTGGTACTCGATCATGAACCTGCTCTTGCCCTGTTTGTCACAGAAAACGACCCGCTTCAGTTTTACAGAGCCCTGGCAGCATATGGTCTGATCCTGCTGAAAAGCGGCGGACAAATATGGATGGAATGTAACGCGAAGTACACTTCAGAGATTAAGGACTTTTTTGAAACGAAGGGATATCGCTGCGTGAGCATACGGAAGGATCTGAGTGGAAAGGATCGCTTTATACACGCATATGCACCGTGAAATTCGTTATTTTTAAGGCATGACCAGAGAGCAGGCGAAAAAACGCATTGCAGCGCTGTCCGGGGAACTGGAAGAGCATAATTACAGGTATTATGTCCTGGCAGAGCCTTCTGTTTCAGATTTTGAGTTTGACAAGATGATGGAAGAACTCATCTTGTTAGAGAAGAAATATCCCGAATTTCTTTCTCCGCAATCACCTTCCTTGCGTGTAGGCGGAACCGTTACCAGGGAATTTAAGACGGTGAAGCATAAATATCCTATGCTGTCTCTTTCAAACAGCTACTCGGAAGATGATGTGCGGGATTTTGACGAACGGGTGCGTAAATCTCTCAGCGAAAAACCTGAATATGTATGCGAGCTGAAGTACGATGGTTTTGCGATCGGACTTACCTACGCGCAGGGTGAATTGCTCAGAGCTGTTACACGGGGCGATGGCGAGAAGGGTGATGATGTAACGGCAAACGTGAAGACTATCCGGAGCATCCCGCTTCGTTTAAAGGGCCGGGGATACCCTGATGAATTCGAAATCCGAGGGGAGATTTACATGCCGCGCAAGGTATTTGAAGCAATCAACAGGGAAAGGGAGGAAATAGGCGATGCATTACTTGCCAATCCCCGCAACGCAGCGGCAGGAACCATGAAGCAACAGGATTCCGCGGAAGTTGCCAGGCGCAGACTGGATTGTTTTCTTTATTTCCTTCTGGGAGAAGATCTTCCGTACGATGAACATGTGAAGAATATGCTCAAATCGAAAGAATGGGGCTTTCGGATCAACCCCCACATGAAGATATGTCGTTCGCTGGAAGAGGTTATGAAATACCTGGTGTACTGGGACAAAGCCAGGCATGAACTGGATTACGATACGGATGGCGTGGTGATCAAGGTGAATTCATATAAGCAGCAGCAGCAGTTAGGCTTTACTGCAAAAAGTCCGCGCTGGGCAATCGCCTATAAGTTCAAGGCTGCGCAGGCTGTCACGCTGCTGGAGAGTATTTCCTACCAGGTGGGAAGAACAGGAGCGATCACGCCCGTTGCGAATTTAAAGCCGGTGCAGCTGGCCGGAACCACTGTGAAACGGGCTTCGCTTCATAACGCAGATATTATTGAGAAGCTGGATGTGAGGATCGGTGATACGGTATTCGTAGAAAAAGGCGGAGAGATTATTCCCAAAATTGTAGGGGTCGATCTCAAAAAGCGCCCGTCCGACTCGCGCAAATCACATTATATCTCCAAATGTCCGGAGTGCGGTGCAACTCTGGTGAGGCGCGATGACGAAGCGCAGCATTTTTGCCCAAACGATACCGGCTGCGCTCCGCAGATAGTTGGAAAAATGGAGCATTTTACGCATCGTCGCGCTATGAATATTGAATCCTTAGGCAGCGAAACGATTCTGCAGTTTTTTGAAGCCGGACTCTTGAAGAATGCGGCTGATATCTATGATCTGAAAAAGAATGACATATTGAAACTGGAACGCTTTAAGGAGAAGAGCGCTCAAAATGTTATGGACGGCATTGAAGCATCCCGATCCGCCCCCTTTGAGCGTGTTTTGTTTGCGCTGGGAATACGACATGTTGGCGAAACGACCGCTAAAAAGCTGGCATGGCATTTCAGGGAAATTGATGCGTTGATGATAGCGAATGAGATGCAGTTACTGGATGTGGGCGATATCGGAGAAGTGATTGCGAAGAGTGTGGTGGATCACTTTTCAAGTAAGGATAATTTGGAAATGGTCCGGCGTTTAAAAAAACATGGTTTGAATTTCAAATTGTCAGACGAAGTATTGAAGGGACGAACAGACAAGCTGGCAGGAATGACCTTCGTGGTGAGCGGGGTATTCGCCAATTTCTCACGCGACGGTATCAAAGCGGAAATTGAGAAGAATGGCGGAAAATCCACCGGGTCCGTTTCAAAGAAGACATCTTATCTGCTGGCAGGTGACGAAGCCGGGCCTGAAAAGCTGAGGAAAGCTGAATCGCTGGGAGTGAAAGTAATAGGGGAGGAGGAGTTCCGGAAACTGATACGCTGAGGGTTAATCTCACGGGTTTTGCCGAAGAAAGCATCAGGTATTTCTGCTTCTATCACTGAATTAATAAGGAGGCCAATGCCTCGCGGTAATCCTGACGTAAGTTCATGCCATTATGGGTTGCTCCGCTGAGGGTGATGAGGGTGTCACCTTTCTTAAATAAGGAAGAAAGCATGGTGGAGCTTTCGTGGGGAATGATTTCGTCTGCGTCTCCGTGAAAGAGGGTAACAGGACAGGTCACCTTTGGCAAATATTCGTTCGTGGCAAAAGTATATTTCATCAGAAATGAAGGGAGATAGGGATAGGTGCGATGCGCCATGTCACCGAGGTTAAAGTAAGGAGCTTGCAGGATAAGTCGGGAAGGGTGTTGCACTGAAGCTAAGCGCGCTGCGGGGCCTGTTCCTATGGAATATCCTATCACGATGATCTGATCCTCCCGATAGTCTTTCATCATCGTTTCATAGGCAGCCTGTACCCCTCGGTGAAGTTGATCTTCGGAATAAATATTTCCGCTGCTTTTGCCATAACCGGGATAATCCAGGATGAAGAAATCATATCCCAGGTCAATATATAACTCGTACGCTTTCCCCCAGGTATCTAAGGCTCCTGCATTCCCGTGAAGGTAAAACACCAGCCCTCTGGATGAATCCGATCTGAATAGCAGCCCGTGTATTGTGTCGCCGGCACTGGGAATTAATGATTCTGTGAAGGAATGTTGAAACTGGAAGGCGAAATCGCGGTCCAGTTTCTTTGGATGAAAAATGAGGGCTTCCTGGAAGAAATAGACTACAGAGCAAAGAACTATATAGAGGATTGCCAGAACAATAAATGTACGCTTAACCGTTTTTAGTAATGCTCTCATAGAATAAATAGATGGTAGATGGTGGATGATCTGGCGGAGGAATAAGGCCGGGGTCGAAGAGAAGAAGGATACCTTTACTCCTCAAAGCCCTCTGCCCTGTGCGCGAAATCAATAAATACAGAAAAGCCGAATGAAAAAGAACTGGTGAGCCCCGTCTTTTCTTTTTCGGAATAACTTTTATGCTCATTCAGGCAAACGCCATCGGGGTTAAACTCGTAAGTCAGCAGGTTATAGTTCACCATTAATCCCATTCCGAACCCCTCGTCAATCATCCACACATAGGAAACATTTGGTTCGAGATTGATGGCCTCCACATTTTTATCGAACGGATTTCCATTCACACACGGTATTTTAGAATAATCTAACCAGTTGTAGCCTGTATTGAGAGCAGGTGTGAGGAGGGCGTTTTTTCCTACAGGCTTATCGAAGGAGAAGCGGAGAAGGGCATTGTGCGTATGCTGGAGCATATCTACATCGGGAATCTTGTTGCCCCGTACCTGAAATTGTTTAAAGCGGTAAGCTACTCCAAGGTTCAGCATTTTTCCGATCCTGCGGTTTACACTGAAGCCAAGATCAAAAATTCCTGTAAAGGAAAGTTTGAATGCTTTATTAGCCACTGGCTGTGGCACCATAAAATCCAAACGGGTGGTCCAACGGATATCGTCTGCCTTATCCTGAGCAGAGATCAGTATGGGAAGAAAAAGAAGAAGTAGAAAAGTCCTTCGCATCACTCTTTGCCGCGGAATCGTTGCACCACTTCCGTACTGACGCCGGTGGTGGAATAACCGCCGTCGTGAAAGAGATTCTGCATGGTCACAAAACGAGTCATATCGGAAAACAATGTGATGCAGTAATTGGCACAATCTTCGGCGGGGGCATTCCCCAGCGGCGAGAGGCAATCTGCAAATTCGTAAAATTCGTCGAAACCTTTGATCCCCGATCCGGCTGTTGTTTTGGTTGGTGACTGGGAAATGGTATTCACCCTTACCTTTTTGGACTTTCCATAATGATACCCAAAGCTGCGGGCGATGCTTTCCAGGAGAGCCTTCGCTTCCGCCATGTCATTGTAAAATGGGAAAGTCCGCTGTGCAGCTATGTACGACAGGGCAACCACACTGGCCCACTCATTCAGAGCATCTGTTTTCATAGCTACACTGAGCATCTTATGAAAGGATACGGCAGACACATCAAGTCCTTTGTTAAGAAATTCGTAGTTCAGTTCTGTGTAGGGAACATTTTTCCGTACGTTCACCGACATACCGATACTATGCAGAACAAAATCAATTTTCCCGCCCAGTATCTGCTGACTTTTAGTAAAAAGATGCGTAAGATCCTCCACGCTCGTAGCGTCCGCCGGAATCAGTTCCGCATTGCATTGTTCGGATAATTTTTTGATCTCACCCATCCGCAACGCAATCGGGGCATTGGTGAGAACAAAAGTGGCTCCCTGTTCATGGGCTTTTTCTGCCACTTTCCATGCGATGGAATTGGGATCGAGGGCACCTGAAATGATGCCGCGCTTTCCTTTAAGTATTCCCTGAGACATAATGGACGTTTAACCGTACAAGTATACCGATTTTTCCGCTAATGGTCGAGAAGTTCCCTCGCCGTATTAAGCGCATTTTCACTTGGTTTGCCCGAACTGAGCAGTCCGGCCACCTCCCGCACCCTTTCTTCCGGGCCCAGGCGGCTGAGAAGAGTCTGAACCCCTGCACCCTTATTCTGTTTGAATACCTTAAAATGTGCCGTTCCTTTTCCTGCTACCTGGGGCAGATGGGTGATGGCGATCACCTGCATCTTTTCCCCCATTCGCGCCAGGATACCGGCTACCTTTCCGGCCACAGTACCCGAAACTCCTGAATCGATTTCGTCAAAAATAATGGTGGGAAGTGTCCGGTGCCGGGCTACGATGGACTTTAAGGCGAGCATGAGCCGGGAAAGTTCGCCCCCGGAAGCCACTTTCCCGATCTCCCGGAGGTCTGAACCCGGATTGGCAGAAAATAGAAAATCCGCCCGGTCTGCTCCGTTTGTTGTCAGATCAGGGGTGGAAGACAGCTGTACCCGAAGTTCCGCCTGGGGCAGGGCAAGATCCCCGAACAGCATTTTTATTTCATTCTGGAGGGCAGGAATGCTCTTTCTCCTGTGCTTGTGCAGTTCCTCTGACTTTTTCCTCAGTTCTTTTTCCTCCTCGGCGCATTCTTTTCTCAGACTTTCCAGCGATTCGGCTTCTGTGACGGTCTTTTCCAGCTTCGCGGAAAATTGCTGTTTTAATTCCAATAAGGCCGACACCTCATTCACCCGGTGCTTTTTCTGCAGGTGATACAGGTGGTCAAGTTTATCGCGCAGCAGGACCGCCTGTTCCGGACCTGTTCCGGCCGCAATTGCTCCCTGACCGAGTTCAGCAGCGATATCCTTCAGTTCTTCCAGAGCTGAACTCAGCCTGCGCGTAAGTTCCTCTGCCCGCGGACTTTTATCGGCGAACGACTTCATCAGATTGCGCGCACGCGTCAGCGTTGTGAGCAGTCCGCGTTGCTCTGACTCTAGCAATTGTTCCGCTTCATTCATGGCCTCCCGCAGCTTCTCCGAGTGTTCTTGCTCCTTCAGTTCCATTTCCATCCGCCGCTGGTCCAGTTGTTCCAGCCCCGCCTCCTCCAGTTCCTTGAACTGAAATTCCAAAAAATCTTTTTCCCGCATCTGTCTGGCCAGCTCCTCCTCCCGATCCTGAAGGGAGGCAAGGTTCGCTTTCCATTGATGGTATTGTGCCCTGTAGTCTTCTGTTTTTTCTGTACACCCCGCCACAAGATCCAGCAATTCCATCCGGAACTCCCCACGCCGCAAAAACAGTGTCTCGTGCTGTGAGTGAATGTCCACCAGTTCTTCACCCAGCTCCCGAAGAATCTGGAGGGTTACCGGTGTGTCATTGATGAAGGCCCTTGATCTGCCATCCGCCCCGATTTCTCTCCGCAATATGATGACTTCGCTATGATCCAGGTCCTTTGCTCTGAACCATCCTTTGAATCGTCCCCTCGTATCACTGAACCGGCCTTCAATGATGCACTTTTTCCGTGAATCCTCTGCCCGGTTTCCAAGTAAGAGTCCCAAAGCTCCCAGAAGAATAGACTTTCCTGCACCGGTTTCACCCGTGATAACATTAAAGCCTTCCCCCGGCTCCCATTCAAGCCGGTCAATCAGGGCATAATTGACAATAGAAAGATGCTGCAGCACAGGTTCAAAATTATTCATTATTTTGTTCCTTTATCTCCCGAGTTATGAAGAACCGTGTTACCGGATTGTTTAAAATAAAATATCCTCTCATCCAGGGTGGAATGATTTGGTGCAGCGGGTGGGAATTGGCTGCTGCGGTAAGTAACGCCGGCGGACTGGGGCTGATCGGTGCCGGATCCATGTATCCCGATATTCTCAGAGAGCATATTATTAAATGCAAGGAAGCAACAGATAAGCCTTTCGGAGTCAACCTGCCTTTGCTGTATCCCGACATCGAGAAGCATGTGAACAGCATTATCGAACTGGGAGTGAAGATCGTATTCTCTTCTGCGGGAAATCCCAAAACATGGACGTCCAAACTCAAGGAAAACGGAATCACAGTGGTACATGTGGTGTCCAATGTAAAGTTTGCAATAAAATCAGAAGAGGCCGGGGTGGATGCGGTGGTCGCGGAGGGATTTGAAGCTGGCGGGCATAACGGCCGGGAAGAAACCACCACGATGGTTCTGATTCCTATGGTGCGTGATGCTGTTAAAATTCCGGTGATCGCTGCCGGGGGTATCGCTTCCGGCAGAGCCATGCTTGCGGCATTGGCCCTTGGAGCAGATGCGGTACAGATCGGGTCCCGTTTTGTTGCGAGTACGGAATCCTCAGCACACGCTGATTTTAAAAAAAGAGTCATTGAAACGCCGGAGGGCGGCACACAGCTTTCGCTGAAACAGCTAACTCCTGTACGCCTGATTAAAAACACGTTTTTTGAAGAAGTGAACAAGGCAGAAATCGCCGGTGCCGGAACGGAGGCACTGAAAGCACTTTTAGGAAAAGGACGATCCCGAAAGGGTATGTTCGAGGGCGACCTGGAAGAAGGAGAACTCGAAATCGGTCAGGTAAGCGGAGCCATTCGCAAGATAATGCCGGCTGGAGAAATTGTGAAGGAAATTATTTCGGAGTATGAAACTGAAAAACGGAAACTTTGTTCCGGACTATAAATTTCCTCCTCTGATCCTTTGAACTATTTCATCGCTCTGATACCGCCCGAGCCTGTTTTATCCAGGGTACAGGCTCTCAAAGAGGAAATGAGTCTGCGCTTTCATTCCAGGCAGGCACGTTATTCCCCTTCGCACATCACGCTGCACATGCCCTTTGAATGGAGAGTGGACCGGGAGCAAGAACTAAGGGATATGCTGGACGGGGTTGCAAAGAATTTACATCCTTTTAAAATAGAATTACAGGGTTTTGGTGCTTTCGCTCCACGGGTGATCTTTGTAAAGCCGCTGCCGTCGGAGGAACTGCGAAGAGTGTATGCGGCCGTAGGCGAGGCAGCGCGTCGCAGACTCGGCATCGTTTCTCAGGATGCATATGCAAAGCCCTTTCATCCGCACATGACCATTGCCTTTCGGGATCTGCGTAAAGATCAATTCAACCATGCGTGGGAAGAATTCCGGCTTCGCCCCTTTTCTGAATCATTCAATTGCAACGGCGTCAGTCTTCTCCGAAAAGCGGGAAAGTACTGGGTTGAGCATTACCGGTCTGAGTTCTGAGAAATGCTGTAATTTAGGGGAAGAGAATGAATCAGTCGGTCATACAGGTTCCGGTTTTTCCTCTTCCCTTTGTTATTCTTCCCGGAGAGGAAAGAGGCCTGCATGTCTTTGAACCCAGGTATAAACTTCTCATCCGGGAATCACTTCTTACGCATCGGCATTTTGGTATTCCCTGTACTTCCGGTGCCAAAATGCTGGGTTTTGGTTCTCTGGTGAGGGTCAGCAGGGTGCTCAAGAAATACGCTGACGGCAGAATGGATATTATGGCAGAAGGGGTGGGAACGTTTGACCTGGAGGGCCTCATGGCGATAGAAACCAGGGAGGTCTATGGAACAGCCATGATCGCAGTCAATGAAGAGGACCACTTTCCTGTTTCCCGCGCAGTTTTCGACCGGTTCTTTTCAGTTTATGAAGAATTAACTGGCAGGATCTCCGAACGCGACGAGTATGACGGATGCGATCTCTTCAGGCTGGCCGTCAAATTACCTTTACATGATTCCCAGAAAATCGCTTTGGTTTCTGCGCGAACGATCGCCCGCCGGGAAAGACAGCTTGAAAAAATGCTGGAGTATCTCTTGCTCGTGCGCAAGCAGGAAGAGCAGATTCGAGGCCGCGTTTTTCCGAATTAGACTGCAGTATCCGGGTATCTCCTTATCTTTATCCCATTATGACACTTCTCTCATCAAAAGTAGCCCTCATCACCGGAGCCTCACGGGGGATCGGCCGGGGTGTTGCGCTGAAATTTGCCGCCAGCGGGGCCCATGTGGCATTCACTTATCTCTCCAGTGTGGAGAAGGGGCAGGAACTGGAAAAAGAACTTGCTGCATTCGGGATAAAGGCGAAAGGCTACCGGTCGGACGCGGCAGACTTTAAAGCGGCGGAACAACTGGTAGAGGAAGTGGTAAAGGAATTCGGAACAGTGGATATCCTGGTAAACAATGCTGGGATCACACGCGACAATCTTCTTATGCGCATGACTGAGCAACAGTGGGATGAAGTGATCAGCGCCAATCTGAAATCTGTTTTTAATATGTGCAAGGCCATACAGCGTCCAATGCTAAAAGCCCGGAAAGGTTCAATAATCAATCTTAGTTCGGTGGTGGGAATACGCGGAAATGCAGGACAGGCGAATTATGCTGCCTCCAAGGCGGGAATTATCGGACTGAGTAAAAGTGTGGCGCTTGAACTGGGTTCCCGGAATATCCGCTCGAATGTGATCGCCCCCGGATTTATTGAAACGGAAATGACCGCTGCGCTTGATCCCAAAATTGTGGAAGGCTGGAAACAAACTATTCCGCTGAAGCGGGCAGGAACAGTGGAAGATGTGGCGAATCTGTCCGTCTTCCTGGGCTCTGATCTCTCTTCCTACATCACCGGACAGACCATCACGGTCTGCGGCGGTATGCTCACCTGATTTATCCCTGCCTCTTGAGTATCGTTGTTGAATCACCTGCCCTCATCCTTCTCTGCATTCTGGCGGGTGCAGTGTACAGCGGCGTACTTTATTTCCGGAATAAATCTGCGGCAGAGATACCCCTCGCACTTCGGATAGTTTCCGCGGCGTTTCGTTTCCTGTGTGTGGCTTTTATAGCTTTCTACCTTCTGGATCCTATGATTAAAATGGTCAACAGGGAAACGGAAAAGCCACTCATTGTGGTGGCACTGGATCATAGCGCATCGCTTATCAATGGAAAGGATTCTGCGTATTACAAAACTCAGTTTCCCGATGCGCTCCGTAAAATGCTGGATGATCTTGCATCAACGTATGATACCGTAACCTATTCGTTCGGAGATAAGGTACGAAACGGGATCGACTGCAGGTTTGGGGATAAAAGCACGGATATTGCTTCTCTCTTCCGTGAACTGGACGATCGGCTTTCAAACCGGAATGTGGGAGCGATTATTCTTGCCTCCGACGGAATATACAACCGGGGTTCTAATCCGCTGTTTTTAAAGACGGGGCTAAAATGCCCGGTGTTTACGATTGCCCTTGGTGACAGTACTGTGCGAAAGGATCTGATTCTTCGGAATGTGGCGCACAACCGCTACGCGTATCTCGGAAATACCTTTCCGGTGGAAATGTTTGTGGATGCGCGTCAGATGAAGGGTTCCCGTTCTGTTCTCACAATATCAAAAGGCAATCAGATTGTTTTTTCGGAAACTATTTCTGCCGGCAGTTCATCGTACGTCCGAACGGTGAGTGCCATGATTGAGGCAAAAGAGCCCGGACTTCACCGGTACCATATTAGTCTCACACCCGTGGAAGGGGAAGTTAATCTGAAGAACAACAGCCGGGATATCTTTATTGAGGTGCTGGACAGCCGTCAAAAGATACTCATTCTGGCGCAGTCGCCTCATCCGGATGTGAATGCTCTCAGGTCTGCTATCGAAATAAACAGGAATTATGAAGTCGAAGTGAGTGTTATTGATCAGTTTTCAAAGGGTTTTGAAGCATATAACCTGGTGATTCTGCATCAGTTGCCGGCTCCGGATGCAGGGGCAAATAAAAAGCTGGAACCGCTTTTTTCTTCCAGCCTGCCTGTATTATTTGTTCTCGGTACGCAGTCGGATGTGGTGGCGCATGCCAGGCTGAACGCGGGTATTAAAATCCCTGAGCACAAAGGGAAATCGAATGAGGTGACCTTATCTCCTTCGGAAGGTTTTACGCTTTTCGAACTATCTGCGGATGCAAAGAGTTTTTACCGCAAGTATCCTCCGCTGACAGCACCCTTCGGAAATTATAAATCCAGTCCTTCCTGTGTACCTGTCTTCTACCAGCGCATCGGAATGGTGAACACCGGCAACCCGGCCTGGGCGTTTGCAGATATGGGAGGAAAGAAATCGGGCATCATTTCTGGAGAGGGTTTGTGGAAATGGAGATTGTTCGAGATGTCGGAAAAAGGAAACACAACGTATTTTGATGACCTGGTCAGCCGTTCGGTGCAATACCTTGCAGTGAAAGCTGATAAAAGTCTTTTCCGGGTCTACGGTAAGTCCGATTTTCTTGAAAATGAAAATATTGAACTCAACGCAGAGGTCTACAATGAAACCTATGAGCTGATAAATGAATCGGAAGTGAACATCGAGATCATAGATGAGGAGGGAAAGAAGTACGCATTTACGTTCACTCCAACAGGTAAAAGCTACCGTCTGAATGCGGGCATTCTCCCGCCGGGGAATTACCACTATGAAGCTCGAACCAAAAGCGGTGATAAAATTCTTACGGCGCGCGGCCAATTCAGCATTTCCACCATTCACCTGGAGCAGGTAAGCACTACGGCCGATCATCAGTTGCTGTACGCGCTGGCGAAAAAGAACGCAGGTGCTATGATGTATCCTGGTAACATGTCCGGATTACCGGATATTCTCAATGCCCGGGAGGATGTGAAAACTGTGACGTACATGCATCGGAAACTTTCCGATCTTATAAACATACGTTGGCTGTTTTTTATGCTCTTGTTGCTGCTGGCAGCAGAGTGGCTGATACGGAAGCGCAGCGGCGCGTACTGATCAGAGTAGCCCTTTGTAATAGAGAGCGGCCATATCCATCAGAATCGCTACTGAATAGTGCAGCAGTGTTCCCATCCAGATAGAGTTGCTCTTCAGGCTGAGTGCGCCGAGCGTAATGCCCGCCAAAACCGATCCGAGTGTTTCCGCAACCGGTTTCTGAAAATGGATCATACAGTACGGAATACACATAAAAAATATAGCATAGTATCCGAAACGGGCTTTGCTCCCATGCAAAAGGAAGCCGCGGAAAAAGAACTCCAGCGTGAAGAACTGAAAAAAGTACATCGCTTCCCATATCCAGAAACCTGTACTTAAGCCCTCGCCTGCTACCTGGTAGAATGGATATTTTGCCTGAAATCCGCTTCCTTTTCCCACCAGCAGTACCAACGGTATCATTACCGTGAGCAGGAGGACATAGAGCCAGGCGTCTTTGATCACGCCTTTCCCCCTGAGTCCAAAATCACGAACCTTTTTTTTGAGCAGCCACCGGATTACAGCCATGGGGACAATCAGGTAGCAAATAACCACCACAAATATCCACCAGCCGAGGCGGATGAGTTCATAGGAAGAGGTACCGGAGGTGGTTAGCGGTAACTGATCGTCGAATCCCAGCAGGCGTGCAATTTCATAGAAGTAAAAATCATCTCCGAAATAGCGGATCAGGATAAGGCAGATCATGGCGGTAATACTCACGATCGCCACTTCCCGCCCGGCTCTTCTTTTTCCCTCTGTATCTCCTTCTTTGATCTCCGCTTCCTTTCCTGCCGCGTGCGCCTGCGTAAAGAGTTCTTTAAATCCGGCGAGCAGGTTCATTAAAAAATAATTACATTTGTGGAAGCAGTCAAAACAAAGCCTATGAGAAAATTCTTAGATACTTGTTTCAACTGGGGAGAGGCTGGTCCTTTTGCCCTTGTTTGGATGATTGGAGCACTTGCTGCAACGCTTTTTCTGGCCTTCGCCGGAAAGTTATAAGGCAGGTTCCAGTACCGCATAAATAGGAAAATGATCGGAGAAGCTCTCCGGTAATGTTTCAAATAGTGTGGCGTTCCATTCCCTTCCGTACAGGATGTAATCGATCCTGAATGAGGGGAATTTTCCGTTATAGGTTTTTCCCAGTCCGCTTCCTCTTTCCTCAAAGGCATCCTTCATGCCCCGTGCCATCGTATGATAGGTGTAGGAATAAGGGGAGTCGTTGAAGTCTCCGCAAACGATCTTCGGATAGGGGCATTTGAACATATGTTCACTGATGATCTCGGCTTGTGCGGCACGGCGAATAAATCCTTTTTTGAGTTTTGAAAATATCCGTTCTGAGCTTTTTATTTCATCAACTTCCTTTCCACTACCCAAGCTTTCAAGAAACTTGAGATCGTCAGTATTCAGGCGGTTGCTCTGCAGGTGCACGTTATACACCCGGAGGGTGTCGCCGTCCTTCAATATGTCTGTGTAAATACAGGCGTTGTTCGTTTGCTCGTTGAAATCAATGAATCCTCGGTTAACAATGGGATATTTGCTGAAGGTGGCGATTCCGAAACGCTGGTCTTTGATCTTCAGTGTGTACTCCACATGGTAGAATGGTCTCCGGAGTATCAGAAGGAACGTGTCCAGTATTTTAAAGTGACTGTCGTTATCATAAAATTCCTGCAGACAGAGAATATCCGCATTCTCCTTTTTAAGAAAGAGCATAATACGGTCCCGGGTGTTCTTGTTGCTGGTCCAGTTGTAGAGGTCGAACAAACGAACATTATAGGAGAGTATTTTGACCGGGTGCGAAGGGTGTTCTTCGGAAGGACTGTTCCACTGTAACAGATGTCCGAAATTGGACCAGGAAAGCAGAAGCGGAATCAGTGAAACTATCGTCAGTCTTTTCCGGAAAATAATCCAGAAAACTATAAATAGTACATTGACCCAGAGGAGGTAATACCAGGAAAGTCCGAGAAAGGCGAGGGGATAAAAATCGGCAGGACTATAATGCGGAGCCAGCAGGGAGAGTGCCGTCAGGAGGGCAATAAGAATATTTACCCAGAGCACCAGGCGTAAAGCCAGCGGGTTTCTGCGCTTTAGATCTTTTCCGGCCGGTTCTTCTTTAGGCATCAGATTTTATTGCTGTATTTGAACCAGTCTTCTTTTTCTTCCTTTGTTAGCGAATCGTAACCGGAGCGGTTGATCTTATCCAGAATGTCATCAATTCTCTTTTGTGCATCTCGTTTGCTCACGCTTTCACCGGCAGATCGACGGTGTACCACTTTGAGTTTCTTTTTCGGGAGTTTCAGATTCCAGCCATTTTTTATGCTACGTATATAAAGGTATCCGAAAAACGCTCCTCCCAGATGCGCGATGTGCCCGCCTGTGTTGCTGAACTGAGTTACCGCCAGCAGATCGAAGAGAATCATGAAGAGTGCGAGGTACTTGATGCGTACAGGACCAATGAAGATCAGATTCACAGAATAGTCCGGCACGAGCGTGGCGGCGGCGGCAACGATGGCCATCACGGCCCCGCTGGCGCCGATCATGAAAGCGGCGATGCCATACCATTGCGGAAATAGCTGGTACATAGTCCATGCCAGTGCGGCGGAGACCAGGCCGCCCCCGAAATATACAATGCTGAACCGCTTCTTTGTAAATTCACTGAAAATGGAACCAAACCAGTATAAGTTTAGCATGTTAAAAAGAATATGCGTCAGACCGCCATGGATGAAAAGCGAGGTAAACAGCGTCCATGGCCGGGTGAGGAGCAGGGCCGGATCATAAGGAAGGGCAAGCCAGTTTTCTATTCTGTGTTGCCAGGAATTAATCTCTCCGCCGCTGAATCCTGCCAGCAGGAGTACGATGCGGAGGAGTAAGTTGAGCAGAAGAAAAACGGCTACGTTGGCAATGATGATACGGATAAGGGCGCTGGGAGAGCGCAACTGCATCCGTATATCGTTGGTGATGGATCGGAACATGATTCAGAAACTGTGCTTACGCCCCCAGAGTTTGATCATCAGAAAACCGAATGCCATTCCTCCCAGGTGCGCGAAATGCGCCACCTGATCGCCAGGAAAATCGGCTACACCGTAAAAGACTCCCACTGCGATCATCAGAATTACAAAGTGCTTGGCACGCATCGGAATGAACAACATAAAATGAATCAGCATGTTCGGAAACAGCATTCCGAATGCCATCAGCAATCCGTAGATGGCACCTGAAGCACCTACGGTGGGAATGTCCTCTACAGAGCGGCGAATCATTTCAGCCCGCGCTTTCATCCCGTCCAGATGGTAACGGTTCCCAGGCTCCTTATCGGCCTGTGCAGCCAGTTCCTTCAGGGCAACGGGATCATAATCTGAGTACTGCGGATCTTTGGACGCAAGTTCCAGTAACCCTTCATTGCGTTCAATGAGTGTAAGGAAGTCCGACGTATTCTCAGACGTTTCGTAGCTAAACGCAGGCATAAGTTTGAATCCGGTATAGGCCTGATGGGTAATACTGGCCCCCAGTCCGCATACCATATAAAAGATCAGGAAACGCCGGGAGCCCCAGAGATTCTCCAGCATGGCACCGAACATCCAAAGAGAAAGCATATTGAAAAAAACGTGGAAGAATCCACCATGCATAAAAATATGAGTGACGAACTGATGCGGCATGAATTTTTCGGAGGAAAAGAAATGCAGCGCACCCCAGCGCATCAGGTCAATGTCCATACTTTGGGAAAGTACCTGGGTGGCAAGAAAAATAATAACGTTGATGATGAGAAGGTTCTTCACCACCGGAGGCATAATCTGGAATCCTGTCGGACGATAGTCGCTCATCGTTCAAAAAATTGTGCAATCTCTTCGTAGTTGAGGGTAATCAGTGTAGGCCGTCCGGAGGGAGACAGCGCGGGATGTTCACACGCAAAAAGATCATCGATGATTCCCTCCATTTCCTCCGGACGGAGTACACGACCGTCTTTCATGCTCATTCCTGCGGCCACCACAGCGGCAATATGCTCCTCGAGTCCTTCCTTGTTTTCGGCCCCGCTTATGGTCTGTTTCGCAATAAGAGTTTCCAGGGCTGAAAGGGCATCGGTCTCACTCATCTCCGGCGGAATACCGTGGATCACGTAGGTGTCTTTCCCAAATTCGTTCAGGTCGTATCCCGCCCCGCGCAGCACGGGCTCCAGCTCTTTCAGTACCAAAAAATTTTCAGAATTAAGGGTAAAATGCTGGGGGAAGAGCAGTTGCTGGCTTCTCCCTTTTTGCTTCCTGATGCCTGATAATATTCGTTCGAACAGGATACGCTCATGTGCCTGCCGGATTTGAATAATCATCAGTCCGCTTCGGATAGGTGATAAAATATATTTTCCCAGTTGCAGGGTGATTACGTTGGGCTTTTGCTCCGGTATTTCCTGGGTGGGCAATAACGGATGGTCCGTGGTGAGTGTGCTTTCAAAATAGCGGTTCAGCTCCTTTGATGAAGCAAGTCCGCCGGATGGTGCTCTCTCCTTACTGAAAGGGTTATAATCCGGATTCACTTTAATAGTTGGGGGAACGATGGGTTTGTCTGCCGGGTGATAGGTCTGAAACCCTGTTTCCTGCTCAAAGTCCAGGGTGGGAGAGAGGTTGAATTTTCCAATCGAATTTTTCACAGCGCTTCGCAATATAGAGTAGATGTGATGATCGTCCTCGAATTTAACCTCTGTTTTGGTGGGATGAATGTTCACATCAATGCGGGAGGGATCTATGCTAAGAAACAGAAAATAGCTTACAAATTCCCCGGGCGGGATGAGTCCTTCAAAGGCAGCCTGAACAGCATGGTGCAGGTAGGGACTTTTAATATAACGGTTGTTGATGAAAAAAAACTGTTCTCCTCTTGTTTTTCTTGCGAAGACGGGCTTGCTTACCAGTCCGCTGATCCGGACAATCGTAGTCTCTTCTTCTACGGGCATCAGCTTTTCATGATAACTGCCACCATATATCGCACTGAGCCGCTGGCGCAGCGT
Source organism: Bacteroidia bacterium (assembly GCA_020852255.1). NCBI lineage: Bacteria > Pseudomonadati > Bacteroidota > Bacteroidia > Bacteroidia bacterium. The sequence continues at coordinate 127,827 of JADZBD010000007.1, forward strand.
GCCCGCCGGTAATTGCAGTTCTTCCTCCCCGTTATGGATCAGCGTAAAGGCTGTTTCGGGATGTGCGATGGCTACCCTGTGAAATTCTTCCAGCACATGCCGGTATTCTACGTTGTCGGATTTCAGAAAATTACGACGGGCCGGAACATTATAAAAAAGATTTTTCACAGCGAGCGAGGTGCCGGTATTGGAAGAGCAGGCTTCCTGACTTTTGATCTCGTTCCCTTCGATGATGATGCAGGTGCCGGTCTCTGCCTCTGCGGTTTTTGTTTTCAGCTCCACCTGCGCGATAGACGCAATGCTTGCAAGGGCTTCCCCCCGGAACCCCTTGGTGCGTATCTTAAAAAGATCATCTGCATTCCGGAGTTTGGATGTGGCATGCCGCTCAAAGCACATCCGGGCGTCCTGCTCGTTCATTCCGCTTCCGTTGTCTATCACATGAATCAGGGTGCGTCCTGAATCCTTCAAAATCAGCCGGATCTTCGATGCTCCCGCATCTATCGCATTTTCAAGCAGTTCCTTCACGGCCGATGCCGGTCTTTGGATCACTTCGCCGGCAGCGATCTGATTTGCCACAGCGTCGGGAAGGAGTCGGATGATGCTGCTCATAAAACGTGGTTTAAAGATACAATTTATACCGAAGGCCTTTCTTAATCTCATCTGATTTCTATGCTCAGAATGACCTATCTTTGGTAAAACAGACAAAATGAAGAAATTGTTAATGCTTTTCGGAGTGTCCCTTCTTGCGGGATCTCTTTTTGCGGGCAACGGATACGGCTTTTTCACAGCACCTCCAAATCAGGGGGGGGAATTAGCATTTGGTCAGCAAAAAATTGTATTCACCGCCGGTTATGGTATGGGGAACCTTAGGTTATGGCTTTGGTCCGAATTTTCGGATGAATTGAATTTTTCGTCCTCTGCGCTGGGACCGCTGCATTTCCGCGGTGAGGTTGGCATTTCGGATAATGTGGGAATCGGACTCAGTGTCAACCATATGACACTTAAGCAGACCTGGGACGGAGACTCGGGGTATTATTACAAATACACGTTTAATACAACCAATTATCTTCTTCGTTTCAATTTCCACTTCAGTGTAACGGAAACCGTGGATCCTTACTTTGGCATCGGTGCAGGATATGCTTCGAATGTACACAAATTCGAAAGCAACGATCCTTACTGGGATGATAGTTCGGTAAGCGGTATGGTGCCATTCGGCTTCGAAATGGCAGTGGGTGTACGTTATTATTTTATCCCGAATTTCGGCATTTACGGTGAAATTGGCTTGGGGAAATCAATAATGAATGGAGGAATAGCCCTGGCTTTCTGACCCCCTTCTATTCATAGTGCATTGTTGAAAAGTAAACCGCCGAGGGTAGCCGGATGGCGTACCAGGCGGTAACTTTATCTCAATGACAAGGGAGCGATTTCTCGCCCTGCTGCTGATCCCTTTTTTGGTGATCATTGTTTTCGCTTTTCTTCCTGTGCAGGAGGAAGGGCACAGCGTTTTTATGCGGGATACCAAACGTTCCTGGGCCGATTCTGTCTTTATCTCACTGAGCCCGGAAGAGCGCATCGCCCAGCTCTTTATGGTTGCGGCCTACTCCAATAAGGATGCAAAACATGAGGCTGAAATTGAAAAGCTGATTCGTGAGCAGAAAATCGGCGGATTGATATTTTTTCAGGGTGGACCGGCACGGCAGGCCAGTCTCACCAACCGCTTTCAGAGAAAAAGTAAGGTTCCTCTGATGATTTCCATCGACGGAGAATGGGGGCTGGCCATGCGACTGGATTCCACCGTCTCATACCCACGCCAGATGACCCTGGGTGCAATCGCGGATGATTCTGTGATCTACAAAATGGGAAAGGAGATCGCAAGGCAATGTCGCCGTCTTGGCATTCATGTGAACCTTGCCCCTGTTGCGGATGTGAATAACAACCCCAACAACCCCGTAATTGGCACGCGTTCGTTCGGCGAAGATAAATTCAATGTCGCCCGTAAGGCAGTTATGTATATGAAGGGCCTGCAGGATGGCGGGGTGCTTGCCAACGGGAAACATTTTCCCGGTCACGGAGATACTGACAAGGATTCCCACAAGACCCTCCCTGTCATTTTGCACTCTCGTGAACGACTGGATTCTCTGGAGCTTTATCCCTTCCGGGAATTGATACGAAACGGACTGGGAAGCATGATGGTGGCGCATCTTTACATCCCTTCGCTCGACAGCTCTGCCAATACCGCTTCCACATTGTCACCCCGGATCGTAAACGAACTGCTGAAAAAGGAATTAAAATTCGATGGATTGATTTTCACTGATGCGCTGAATATGAAGGGGGTGTCAAAGTTTTTTCAGCCCGGGGAAGTGGATGTCAAGGCGCTGCTGGCGGGTAATGATGTCTTGCTCTTCGCGGAAAATGTTCCGCTCGCCATCTCCGAAATCAAAAAAGCCATTACGGAAAACAGAATCACACAAGAGGAGATTGATAAGCGATGTATTAAGATCCTGAGGGCGAAGGAGTGGTGCGGACTGGATCAATACAAGCCGGTAGATACGAAAAACCTGATAGAGGACCTGAATAATGCCGGAGCGGAATATATCCGCCGGCTTTGTTACGAAAAGGCCGTCACCGTGCTGGCGAATGGAACGGGAATAATCCCAATCAACGGCACAAATCAGAAGAAAATAGCCACCATAGCACTTGGATCAAAAGAAATAACCGCTTTTCAGGAAATGGTTTCACTTTATGCCAAATGCGATCATTACAACATTCCTAAGAACTATAAAAGTGAGCATCTCGACACGTTGAATAAATATCTGGCCACCTACGATGTGCTGCTGATCAGTATTCACAACCTGTCATTGAAGCCCGATTCCGATTTTGGATTTCAGCCCCGGCTTCAACTGCTGATGAACCGGTTGATCCGCAGCAGACCTTCGGTGCTAACCTTCTTCTCAAATCCCTACCTGTTGGGATCGCTGGACTCAGTGCATCTGGCATCGGCCGTTGTGATGGGCTATGAAGAGAATCTCCATAGCCAGGAAGTCGCTGCGATGGCAATTTTTGGCGGTATAGGGGCGAACGGAATGCTTCCTGTTACATCTTCTCCGCTGTTCAAAGCAGGCAACGGAAAGAATACAGGTGAGCCTGTGCGGCTTTCTCTCTCTCATCCCGGAGAATTCATGCAGTATGATCTCGGTTTCAGGATCATTGATTCCCTCGTTAAAGAGGGGATAAGCGAAAAGGCTTTTCCGGGAGCGCAGTTGCTGGTGATGAAAAACGGGAAAGTGATACGCTACTCCACCTATGGTGCCCACACTTATACCGGGAAGCGGGCGGTTAAACGAACGGATTTGTATGACCTGGCTTCGGTTACAAAGATCGTTTCCTCCACGGCGGCACTGATGAAATTGTGCGGAGAAGGAGTGATCAGTGTGGATCAAACACTCGGGTTTTATCTGCCCGAGTTGGATAGTACCAATAAACGAAATTTGGTGATCCGGCAGGTGCTGGCACATCAGGCAGGGCTGAAGGACTGGATACCTTTCTGGACAAGAACTGTAAAAAAGGGAGTGTATAAACCGGGGATCTACCAAAAAGATGCTTCGGAAAAATACCCTTTCCGCGTTGCTGAAAAACTATATATCAATGCCACTTACAAAGACACCATCTGGAAGCGGATTGTGGAGTCAGATATACGGGATTCGGGAGAATTAAAATACAGCGATTTAGGATATTATTTTCTTCAGCGGATTATAGAGCAGAAGACCGGGAAATCTCTCGACCAGTATGTTCAGGAGTCGTTTTATGATCCCATGGGACTTCCCACCATGATGTACCGGCCGAGGAATAAATATTCACTACGGCAGATTCCTCCTACTGAGTATGATGCACGGTTTAGAAAGCAGCTCATCTGGGGAGATGTGCATGATCAGGGTGCAGCGATGATGGGAGGAGTGGCCGGACATGCCGGATTGTTCTCGAACGCCTTTGATCTGGCAGCCATGATGCAGTTATTTATGAATAAAGGGTATTTCGGAGGTAAGAAGTACATGGATCCGCGGGTGGTGGAAGAGTTTACGGCATGCTCATTTTGCCCGAACAACAGAAGAGGAATAGGATTCGATAAGCCTGAACCTGACAGCACAAAGGCCGGTCCCGTTCCGCAATGTGTTTCCCTGAAAAGTTACGGGCACAGTGGCTTTACCGGCACTTTCGCCTGGGCGGATCCGGGAAGTGGAATTGTAGTTATTCTCCTTACTAACCGCGTCTTCCCGGATGCGGAAAAAAACAAGCTTGTAAAAATCGGCACCCGGAGTAAGGTACTGGAAGAGGTGTGCAGGATGCTGAAATAAATGGGGGAGGAACACCCGCCGTTAAAAATAGGTCGAGAATCCGAATAAGAAGGCACCTGTTCGCGAGGGAGGATTCAGCAGAATATCTTCTTCCGACTGGAAGTAATAATTAAACCTCAGAACTGTTTCGGGAGTCGGACGCCAGGAAACAACGGGGGTTATACGCATAATATTATCTCCGATTGTTCCTCCCGTCTCCCGGAAAGTACCCACGTTATAGTCTGCCCCTTCGTACCGGAATCCGGCGTGAAAGCAGCTTTTTTCAAATTGGAGAAAAGGGCGGTTGAAGATACGCTGTGTAAATTCCAGGTAATAGCCATGTTGTTTCTCTCCGTATTGCTGCGTGTAAGTTTCAGGAATATCCACAGCCACCCAAACATATTCTATCAGTAAGCGGGTGCCTTTGTTTGTACTCAGGGTGTGATCCAGCGAGAATACATCCATCCGGCGGCGATCATCAACGGTCAGACCATCCTTACGGAATGTATTATACACTCCTCCCATCCAGGATATCCCTGTTTCGCCGCGCAGCGGGTGTTTCACGGCACAGCGTACGGAGGTCAGGGGCATACCGTTGTTGTTTTCTTCAAAACGATTCGGAGAATCCTTGGAGGCCCCCAGCCAGGTACGGTTTTTTTTGTTGCTTATGATTTCGTCATTGAAGCCGTTAGTAATATAAATCTCGTAAGTAACCCTGCTTTTTCCGGCGGTGAAATTTCCGTGTAAACCAAATCCCGCGTTGCTCCAGGTAGAGGGAACGAGTTCTGTAGCGCAAATCGGGCGGTCAATAAAATCCCATTTCGGTCCGTCGTGATTCTGATTAAAAGCTCCAATGGGATTTACGATCACTCCGCCACGGAAATTCAACCAGGGTATGAATTCCAGATCCAGAAAAGCGGATTCCAGATTGATTTCCTTTGCGCCGTCTTCAAATTCCACCTCCGCGGCGAATCGCAGGGAACGCCCGAGCCTTGAATAGGTGTAGAGCGTAAAACGCCTCATCTGAAACTGCAACCCTTCAGTAACTCCGTCGGTGCCGGCATAAAGGGTATTACCCTCCGCGTATCCTCCAAGAACCAAAGGAAGTTTTTCATTCCATACGCCCGGACGGTGATAAACAGCGTCCTTATTCATTACCGTATCGGCAAATAGCGAATCCTTTGCAATGGAATCCGCCTGTGCCTGTGTCAGGGCAGGAAGGTAAAACAACAGAGCGATCAGTGTGTTTCTCACAGGTAGATCTTTATCCGGTTGTCTGAAACTTCTGTACGGTAAGGGGCCAGATTCACACTGGCCGGTGCCGAGAGCACTTTACCGGTTTGGCTGAATTCACTGCCATGGCACGGACACACCAGCACGGTTTCTGTGGCATTCAGGTCACAGGCATTGTGTGTGCACATCATTTTCAGCGCAGAGTAGGTGCCGTCTTCCAGTTTATAGACCGCAATACTGAACGGAATAGTGGCATGATTGACGATCACCAGGTTTCGTTGCTTTGGTTCACCTTTGGAGAGATAGGAAAATTCATTCAAAGGAAGAATCAGTACGTTCTTTCCGCCTTCGGAAGCCGTAACGGTATGTATGGTTTTGCAGGCAGAGAGTGAAAGCAACCCCAGCATGCCTCCGGCGCAGGCTAAGCCCGACTTTATTATAAATTCACGCCGGTCGCTCATAATGATTCTAAAAATTTGAGCAGTTGCTCCTGTTCTTCCTCTGTTAGCAGCTGAAACAGGTTCTTACTGTCCTGGCCTTCTCCTCCGTGCAGCAATATGGCATCGCGGAGGGTATGCGCCCTTCCGTCGTGCATCAGAAAGTATTCGCCTCCCTGTGAGTTGGGAGATAATCCAAGCCCCCACAAGGGCGGCGTTCTCCATTCACTGGTCATGGCACCGCCTTCGGTATAACCATCATCAAGCCCTGGTCCCATATCATGTAAAAGTAGATCTGTGTAGGGATAAAAAGTAATATTGGAAAGGGCCTGGATATCAGAGACGCCTGTGGTCCAAGAAGGAATATGACATTTTCCGCATTTGATCTGGACAAAGAGGTTTTTTCCGGCCGTTATTTCCGTATCACCCTGATTTCTGGGTGTAGGTGGTTTAATGGTTCGCAGGTAGAAAACGAGGTCATCTATGGTAGTGCGGGAAATTTCCGGGTCCGGCACACCATCCCCGGGTCCGCTTCCTGAAGCAGGGTTGTAAGGATCAGTGTTCAGAAATTCGGAGGTGATTCCCATATCCTGGTTATAGGCGTTAACGGTTTGTATCAGCAGATCAATCGCAGCGGCTTTTCGTCCGAATCTCCCAATGAACTTTCCATTATTATACTGGTGAATAAAGGTGGGAACAAAGAAAACAGGCGGAGCAATATAGTTCGGTCGCCCGGAAATACCGTCCCCGTCCGCATCCATCGGATCAGCAAATCCGAGAATCTGAAGGTCCGTGAGTGCCGCCAGGAGTCCGAGGCCGGCATTGGATGGAGGAAGAAAAAGTGAATGGGGTGCATTGGAAGGAAGAGATTCGGGAGTATGTCCGGGTATGGCGCGGTGCTGAAGCTGAGGACCGCCCTGCGCAAGAAAGGTATTTCCCAGTGAATCATTTTGTCCGAAGCGGACAAGGGAAGAAAAGGGGTGACCTTTTCCGTCGGAAGGATGGCAGGAGGCGCAACTGGTGGAAACGAAAATGGGGCCCAGTCCGTTTCCTGTGTGAAACACTTCTGCAAAGGCAGCGTCACCACGGAGAAAACGATCCAGTTGTTCCGGGGAGAGACCTTCTATAGGACCATCAAGTGTTTCAGTGTTGTCCGGAGCTTTTGGAAGGAGCTTGTCGCAGGCCGTAAATCCCGCCACGATCATCGCACCGCATAGAAACACCCTTAAAATCAGTCCCTGTCTCACAGGTGCAAAGATAACGCTTCCTGTCAATTCTCCGTCCTCCCTGCCGCTTTGGTGCGGATTTTGTACCTTACATGCATGAAACGTTTGTTGTTTTTTACTCTCTTTATTCCGGCGGTACTTATTTCCCAGAAGGGAAATCAGAAGACAGCCGACAAGATCCTGGAGGACGGACAAGTCTTATATACATTGGAGATGGCCAGTGTAACATCCCTGGATGTATTTTACGACAAGGAGTATGATCCGAAACTGGCGAAAGGTTATTTTTCTTATTTCGATAAGGACACCATCAAAACGGTATTTTACCGGGAGTTAGATACCACAACGGCTTTGTTCAAAGCAAACGATTCGCTTCGTAAAATGATAAAAGATAAGTTTGATCTGCTGATTGTAAGTAAAACGATGCGCTATCTGAATAAGAGCATCAATAAGTCGAAAGTATTCGTTTTTGAGAATGACCGGAAGATTACTGACTATGAGAAAAAACTATTTGACATCCGGTTTAAAATATTTAAGGTCTTTAACGATGATCCCGCTACGTTTATCAAATACGAGAAATCATCCCTTAGCATAGTGATCCGCGATCAAAAGAAGTACTTCGAGGCCTATGTGATGAATGTGTTCCGGGATATGAGTTTTGTTCCACTGGGTAACGATTATTATTTTAAGTTCGACAAAGAGGGGAATATGATAGAGAAGAAGGTGCTTCACAAATCATTCATCCCTCTGGATCCGAAATATTATGGAAAAAAGAATGATGAGATAAAGTCCTCATTTCATAATCACAAGGGGGAAGGAGCAGAGGAGTTCATCACTCCAACCGATATCTGCGTGCTTCTGCTATTTAAGCCCATGTGCCAGTGGGATATGCATTATGTCTATGGCGACAAGTTTGTTTCGGTCTTCAATATGTATAAGAACACGCTTAGTATTATAGACAAAAAGTCCTTTGAGTCTCAGACAAAGCCTAAGGAAGATCCGGACGATTTGGATAATCAGATAAAAAAAGAGAAGTAGGATAAAGAATGCCTTAATCAACAGGATTCATAAAGGGTTATTGTTTGTGCAAATCTTTGAGAAAATACTTATCAAGGAGCAAAGGCCTACTTCAGAATAATGGCAATTAGATGTATTCAGATTAATTGAGAGTACGAATCAAAATGAGCATTAAAAACATACTCATATCATTGTTAGTGTGGTTCTGTTTCTGTCCAACTAACTTATTTTCTCAAGTCGAGTGGCAGAAGACAAATGCACAAAGTGCTACCCAATCGAAGCTCGATTCTTTATGGGTCATTTATAAGAATGCAACTAATATTGATACTATTCGCTTTAAAGCACTTAATGAAATTTTTAAACATTTTAGGAATACGAAACCAGACTCCGCTTTCGTCTTAATAGAGGAACTATTGGTGTTGGCGCGAAAAGTTAATCGTGCAGAATACGAAGGGAATGCTTTACTATCGCTGGGAATTCTATATGAGCAGCAGTCTGATTATCCCAAAGCACTAGAGTATTTATTAAGTGCCTTGCAGCTTTTTGAGAAAGTAAAGCATAAGGTAGGGATATATGCTTGTCTGGCGAATATTGGCTTTGTCTATGAGAATCAAAAGCAGTTCGATAAATCGATGCTATATAGACAAAGGGCACTCAAAATAAGCAGAGAGATTGGAGAGCCGAAGATTATTGGAAAGGCATATAATAATTTAGGATCAGAATATTTTAATGTCGGCCAACACAAGAAGGCATTGGAAAATTTTCTTCTTGCGCTCTCCTACGCAGAAAAACATGGAGATAAAAGAGAGGAAATTATTAGTCTGAATAATATTGCAAACTGTTACACAGCCTTATCTGATTACAAAACAGCGAAGGAGTATTATCTTAGATCTCTTCATGAAAGGAAGAAAATCGGAGAGATGAGTATGTTAGGCATGGCGTATTTTAACCTCGGGGAAATGTATTTACGTATGAATAATCTCGGACTCAGCAAAGCATATTTTGATTCCGCACAATTTGTAAGCGAAAGTTACAATAAAAGGGAGTTGTTAAGTGCCATCTACGAAAACATGTCCAATGTTTGCATCAAATCGAAAGATTATAAAGGAGCCTACGAATATTTTGTGAAGTATAAATCGATACAGGATAGTATTTATAATCGTGAGAATAGCATCCGGCTAGGAGAAGTAAAAACAAAATATGAAGTTGAAAAAAGGGAGACTGAGTTAAAACTGAAGTCTGAGAAACAAGAGGCAATTGCTAAAGAAAAGCTTCAACAAGAGCGGATGCAACGTAATTACTTTCTGGGTGGGTTTGTTTTAGTGTTTATTGTTGCTGCAATAATCTTTAGAAGTTATCGCCAAAAAAGCAAAGCAAATTCCATAATCCTTGAGCAAAAGAATGAAATCGAGTCCAAGCATAAGGAAATCACAGATAGTATTAATTATGCGGAAAGGATACAGCGAAGCTTGCTTGCTAGTTCAGAAGTATTGGACTCCTATTTCGATTATTATTTCATCGTGTTTGAGCCTAAGGATGTGGTAAGTGGCGATTTCTATTGGGTGTCCCAGCTTACCGAGGGCAAACTCATGCTTGTGGTTGGAGATAGTACTGGACATGGCGTGCCCGGCGCAATTATGAGTATTGTCAATATTACTTCCTTGGAAAAATCAGTAGAATATCAGGGGATTTGCGAGCCCGCATTAGTTCTTGATGAAACACGATCAAAAATTATTAATATATTAAAGAGAGATGGAAGCAGTGAGGGCGGGAGGGATGGAATGGATTGCAGCTTGGCTGTGTTCGATTTTAAGAATAGAAACTTAATTTTCGCGTCTGCAAATAATCCAATTTGGATTGTTCGGGAGAAGAAGGTCATCGAGTTGCTTCCTGATAAGATGCCGTTAGGAAAAGGCGAAAAGGATATGATTCCATTTAATCAGCACTTTTTTTCGTTTTTGCCGGGGGATTCAGTGTATATGTTCACGGATGGAATAGCAGACCAGTTTGGTGGACCACAAGGGAAAAAGTTTAAATATAAGCAGCTTAAGGAAATGATAGTTGAGGTGAATAACCTACCGATGAAGGAGCAAAAGAGGGTAATTTCAGCGCGTTTGAATGCGTGGAGAGGTAATCTTGAACAGGTGGACGATATCACTATTCTTGGACTAAGATGTTAATGTCAATGTATTGAGGTAATCTAGAGGCCATGACAGATGGACCGGATTTAATGTTATTTGTCTGCGTTTTCTTTCCTCTGGCCAGCAAAATTATATTTGGATTAAGTTCTTGCTACTGATTTGTTGTTAAATTTCAAAGGAATGATGACACTTAACGAGCATTTGAAATGAAAAATTTTGACCGTAAAAAACATTGGGAAGAGATCTACCGGACGAAGGAGCTGAGTGAGGTGAGCTGGTATCAGCCCAATCCTGAAACATCCCTGGACTTTATAAGACAGTTTGATATTCCAAAAACAGCGAAGATTATCGACGTCGGCGGAGGAGACAGCTTACTGGTGGATCATTTACTCCGGATGGGTTATCTCGATATTACTGTTCTGGATATTTCCTCCGCAGCCATTGAAAGAGCCAAGTTGCGGCTCGGAAAGCTGGCCGCCATGGTGAAGTGGATCGTAGCGGATGCTGCGCATTTCAAGACGGAGGAAAAGTATGATCTCTGGCACGACCGGGCTGCGTTCCACTTTTTGACTGAAGAGAGCGATGTGGCGGGCTATCTGCAGACCGCCAAAGAATCTCTTCGTCCGGGTGCTATGATGGTAATCGGAACATTTTCTGAAGACGGTCCCCTGAAATGCAGCGGTATTGAGATCAGGAGGTATTCGGAAACCACCATGACGGAGCGGCTGAAAGCATTTTTTGTAAAGATCAGGTGTGTCAGGGTGGAGCACAAAACGCCCTTTAATACTATCCAGAATTTTATTTTCTGCAGTTTTAGAAAACCAATGGCGGCCTGAGCAGTAAAAAGGGGAGAGCTACATCCCTGAGAATCCCTTCACCGGGAAACCGTATCTTCGGGGAATCAATCTATCAACAATATGAACTACTATCATTCTAAAAGAATAGGCGGAACCAGCATAGAGGCACTACGCCCGAAAGTGGAGGAGGCCTTAAAAGCGGAGGGGTTTGGTGTGCTCACGGAGATAGACATCAAAGCGACCATGAAGAAGAAGCTGGATAAGGATTATCTCCCGCATGTGATCCTCGGCGCATGCAATCCTGTTTATGCCGATAAGGTACTCACCACGGAACCCACAATCAGCACTATGTTGCCCTGCAATGTTACCCTGAGACAGATGGAATCCGGGGAGATCGAGATCGCAATAATCAACCCGGAGGCGGCCATTGGGGCCGTCGGGAATCCGAACCTGGTAAGTTTCGCGAAGGAAGTGAATGAAAAACTGATGCGTGTATTGGGAAATATCTGACCGGTGATCAGCAGTCAGTGACCAGTTCCACCACGTTCTCCACATGCGCAGTGTGAGGAAACATGTCCACAGGCTGTGATCGTAGCAAACGATATTTTTCGCCAAGTATTCGGATGTCACGCGCTTGTGTGGAAGGATTGCAGCTGACGTATACTATTCGTGGTGTTTCCAACTCAAGTAACAAGCGGCAGGTTTCTTCATCCATTCCTGCACGGGGCGGGTCTGTGATCACCACCGACGGTTTGCCGTTTAGCAAAACAAAGTCACGTGTAAAAATCTTCCGCATCTCACCGGCGTAAAAGGAAGTATTTTGGATTCCGTTCAACACTGAGTTCTCTTTCGCCGCCTCAATCGCTTCGGGAACGGATTCTACACCAATCACCTTTTTTGCACGGCGGGCTACAAAATTGGCAATGGTGCCGGTGCCGGTGTACAAATCATACACCACATCGGGTTCCTGAATGCGTGCAAAATCCCTTGCCACTTTGTAAAGTTCCAGCGCTTGTACAGGGTTTGTCTGATAAAAGGATTTAGGCCCCACCCTGAATTTCAGTCCCTCCATTTCCTCAGTGATATATCCCTGGCCGGCATAGGTGACCACGTCCAGATCATACATGGTGTCATTCGCCTTAAGATTTACAACATAAAGAAGAGAAGTAATGAAATTAAAGGAGGTGCTCAGGTATTCCATCACTCTTTGGATGTGTTCCGGATGATCTTCCCCAAACATCATCATTACCATGCATTCTCCGGTCGTAGTTGTCCGAATAATCATTCCCCGGAGCAACCCGGACTTTGCTTTATGATCATAAAAGGAAAACCCGTTCTTTAGCGCCAGACTCCGGACTCCGTTGCGGACTTCGTCGTTTAATGGCGGCATCAAATGACAGCGTTGAATATCAATGATACGGTCGAACATTCTTGGAACATGAAACCCCAGCGCATTGCCAGAAGGCTTTTGTTCCATATTCATTTCTGCTTCCGTAAACCATCTGCGGCTGGAAAAGGAAAAGTCAAGACGATTGCGGTAGGCATAATTGTTTTTGCTCCCGATTATTGGCAGTACATCCAAACCGGCCGACTCTATTCCTCCGATTCGTTCAAGGCAATCCCGTACCATCTTCTCCTTGAATCTGAGCTGGGCGGCATAATTCATATTTTGCCATTTGCATCCACCGCAGGAACCGAAGTGCGCACATGCAGGATTCACCCGGTCTTCTGATCGTTTTTGGTAGTGAAGTACGCGTCCGGACCAGAATTTACGCCGCACTTTCCAGGTCTCCGCTTCAATTACATCCCCAGGTACAGTCCCGGGGATGAAATAGACGAGGTCATCATGCCGGCATATGCCCCATCCATCGGACGAAGTGTCAAAAATTTCAAGACCGGAAATGATTTTTACAGCAGATCTTCCCACGAGACAGATGACAGGTTATTCTTCATCCTTTATTTCCTTCTGCTCCTTCTTTTTAAAATCCCCGTTCTTCCAGGCCTTAATGAACTTGGCCCAGGCTATCGGGTTCAGCAGGTTGTTGGGAGGATACTGCCCGGCATAGTATAATTTGGAATAGGTTTCCTGCATGGAGGCCTTAAAGTTCATGTTGCCGTCCATAGGCATGGTTTCATATTGCATCACCATGTTCTGCTGATCCAGATTCTTTGCCGCCCGATCCAGATCATCTTCCGGAATTTTGGTTTCGAGGAATACTTTTTTGAATGATTCCTTTGAAGGCCAGGGATAGATCACGGTTTCTTTTAGCAAAATGGTATCCGAGTGCATGATCTGGATCAGAGAATATTTATTGGTAGTGAGTGAATCAGGAATAATAAATAGCATGCTCTTAAATCCTACTGCAGTAAATTCAATGGTATCTTTCTCCTGCGCCACAAAGCTGAAAAAGCCAAAGTAGTCCGCCAGTGTCCCGCGCTGCTTGTTTTTGATGATGATTTTGGCAAAAGAAACCGGTTTCAGGCTGTCGCGTTCCACCACCACCCCGGAAAACTGTATGAGCGGACGATCGTCCTTCTTAACATCTTTTTTTGGTTCATCTTTTTTAAGCGGCGGATCCTTCTTAAGTGTCTGAGAATCAGCGCATAAGAAGGAGGCGAGCAAGAGAAGAATGATTCCCACATGTTTCATAGGAGCAAATTTACGTTTTATGTTTAATCAATAAACGTGCTAAAGTCAGTGTTTATTATGACCTTGATCGCAGCCCCCGGGGGGGGATTTTTTTGGAAAGTCAGGTGTACTTCCTATATTTGTAAGATGCGTTTGTGTTACAAACTCCTTTTACTGAACCTTATCCTGCCTTTTGCGGTTTGGTCACAAAGTTTTTCTGTTTCTTTTCCGGATACTATTGCCTACGGCCCGGCCATTGATAGTTCCGCCCTGAGTTGCTGGACGAACGATTTGGTTACCAATCTTACTTCACAGGTGATCACGCTGGATGTGGTGAGGGTAGAAAACGTTGCGGTAACGGGATGGAATACCGCTTTCTGTTTTCAGATATGTTCCCAGCCTACGGTTGACAGTATTCGCGCTACGATGGGCCCGAATGAGGTGGTAAATGTAGCTTTCCATTTTATGATTAATGGTGTTCCTGACAGCGGCACGGCCGTACTTAAGTTTAAGAATGTGAACAACCCATCCGAAGTGTATTACCAGCGCTTTTACGGAATAAGTCAGTCTACGGCATCAGTAGGATCTTATTTACTTACTGCCCCGGTCACACTTTACCCTAATCCTGCAAGGCAGGGGAGTGAAATTTATCTGAACATTGCAGGTAAGGAGGCATGCGATCTTATTATTTCAGATGCATCCGGAAAAGTAGTGGAGAGGAGAGCTTCGCTGGCTCCTGGCACGAACAGTTTTACTACAACGCTTACGGCGGGAATATATTTCTATTCTATGGTGTCTCCTTCCCGCGTTTTCACCGGGCGCCTGGTGATAGTAGGAGCTAACCAGGACTGATTCCTAATCGTCCTTAAGAATCTTTTCCATTGCTTTGATCTCATCTCTCAGTCTTGCTGCTTCCATAAAGTCCAGCTCCTTGGCAGCCTTTTCCATGGCACGACGCGTGCGCTGAATCATTTTTTGCAAGTCTTCTCTGGGCAGGTATTTCAGTACAGGATCTGCTGCCGCTGACACTTCGTTTTTCTCAATATAAGCGGCTCCTTTCCGTGTGGATCTCATTGCTTCAGAGAAAACATCTCGGTTGGCTTTTACAATTTGCCGCGGGCTGATACCATGCTTGTAATTGTATTCGATTTGTTTTTGCCGGCGGCGCAGTGTTTCATCAATGGTTTTCTGCATGCTAACCGTTACTTTGTCCGCGTACATGATCACCCTACCATTAATATTACGCGCAGCCCTTCCTACGGTTTGCACCAGCGAGCGCTCGCTGCGTAAAAACCCTTCTTTGTCGGCGTCGAGGATCGCCACAAGCGATACTTCCGGAAGATCCAGTCCTTCCCGCAGCAGATTGATACCTACTAAAACATCGAACAACCCGTTTCGCAGGTCGCGCATAATCTCCACGCGTTCCAATGTGTCCACATCCGAATGAATGTAACGGCAGCGGATGCCCAATTGTGACATATACTTACTGAGTTCCTCAGCCATGCGCTTGGTCAGTGTGGTTACCAGCACACGTTCATCTTTTTCTGCTACCAGTTTCACCTCTTCCAGAAGATCATCCACCTGGTTGTTGCAGGGGCGAACTTCAATAAGAGGATCCAACAGCCCCGTCGGTCGGATCAGCTGTTCTACCACCACGCCCTCGGAGCGCTGCAGCTCAAAATCGGCAGGAGTTGCGGATACATAGATCACCTGTCCCAGCATTTCTTCAAATTCATCAAATTTGAGCGGACGGTTATCGAGGGCTGAAGGCAATCTGAAGCCGAATTCTACCAGTGTTTCTTTGCGGGATCGGTCGCCACCGTACATGCCGCGGATTTGCGGAACGGTCACGTGACTTTCGTCAATGACCATGAGGAAATCATCCGGAAAATAATCGAGGAGGCAGTAGGGACGTGTACCCACTGTTCGTCCGTCAAAGTATCTAGAATAGTTTTCTATACCGGAACAATATCCCAGTTCTCGCATCATCTCAAGGTCGTAGGAGACGCGGTCTTCTATCCGTTTGGCTTCGAGTGGTTTCCCTATCTCCTTTAAATAGTCGGATTGTTTCACCATGTCCTGTTGTATTTCCCATAAGGCGCCTTTGAGTGTTTCCTGGGAAGTGACAAAGATATTGGCAGGATAGATGTTAAAACTTTCAAAGTATTCCAGTTTTCTTCCTGTCGCAGATTCAAAGGTGTGAATGTCTTCGATTTCGTTTCCGAAAAAGGATACCCGCACGCTGTAATCAGCATAGGCCAGGTTGATATCCACGGTATCTCCTTTTACCCTGAATTTTCCGCGTTCAAAATCCCCTTCGGTCCGGGAGTATAGTGTATTAACCAGTTGGAGAAGGAAATTGTTTCGTGTGATTCCCTGACCCTTCCGGATTCTCACCACGCTGCTGCCGAATTCATTAGGGTTGCCGATACTATAGATGCAGGAAACGCTGGACACTACGATGATATCCCTTCTTCCGGAGAGCAGGGAAGAGGTGGTGGCCAGCCGCAGTTTCTCTATTTCATCGTTGATTGCCAGGTCCTTTTCTATATAGGTGTCGGTGGTGGGAAGATATGCTTCCGGCTGGTAATAATCATAATATGATACAAAGTATTCCACTGCGTTCTTCGGAAAAAAGGTTTTGAATTCCCCGTAGAGCTGAGCGGCCAGCGTTTTATTATGACTAAGTATAAGGGTGGGGCGTTCCACTTCCTTGATCACGTTTGCAACGGTAAATGTTTTTCCGGATCCGGTAACACCCAGTAACGTTTGTGCAGGGGTACCGGCTTTCAGTCCGGTCACGAGCTGCCTGATGGCCTCCGGCTGATCTCCGGTGGGCTCAAAGTCGGATGTAAGTTGGAACATGCCGTAAATTTAGGAATAATTCATCCCTGCACCCGCGGCGCGGCGCACCGCATCGCTTCCATAGCGTTTGCGCAGTTTATCCATGGCCTGATAGAGTCGCACCACCTCTTCGGAATCTTCAAAGAGGTCAATTTGATGATGACCACCCACGAGATGACTGAAGCGCACGCCGATGAGGCGGATGAGGAGGCGGCGATTGTATAGTTTTCCGAAGAGCTCCTTTACCGTAGTCAGCAACGTATGATCGCAGGCAGTATAGGGGATTCTCATCTGCATGGTGTGGGTGTCAAAATCGGAGTAACGTATTTTTACCGTAACGCAGGCGGTGAGTTTGTGCTCTGAACGAAGCTGGAAAGCGATCTTCTCGGTCATACTCACCAGCGTGCTGTAGAGTTTTCCCATGTCGGTGGTGTCCTGCTCAAAGGTTTCTTCTGTAGAAATAGATTTTCGTTCGGAGTAGGGGATCACCGGGCTGTTATCAATACCATTCGCCTTTTTCCACATGCTGATTCCGTTATCGCCAAATACTTTTTCCAGCAGTTGTGGAGGCATTTGCTGCAGGGTGAGTACTTTGTCCACACCCATGGTGCGAAGGGTGAGGGCGGTTTTCTCTCCGATCATGGGGATCTTGCCTACGGGCAGCGGCGCGAGAAATTCTTTCTCCGTCCCGTAATCAATCTGCAGTTGTCCGTTCGGCTTGGCTTCATTGGTAGCCACCTTCGATACGGTTTTGTTTTCCGACAAACCAAAGGAACTGGGAAGCCCCGAATGCTTTGTTATCTTTTGCCGCAGTTCGGAGGCAAAAGCGTAGCATCCGAAAAAGCGGTCCATACCCGTGAGATCTATGTAAAACTCGTCAATGGACGATTTCTCGTATAGCGGAACGCTCTCGCGGATGATCTCCGTAACGGTTTCGGAATGCCGGGAATAGGCTTCGTAATCCCCGCGTACGACGATGGCCCCGGGACATAGTCTCCTCGCCAGTTTCATTGGCATGGCGGAATGTACCCCGAAGGCCCTCGTTTCGTAACTGCAGGCTGCCACCACTCCGCGGTCCGACCCGCCTCCCACAATCACCGGTTTCCCGATCAGGGAGGAGTTCAGCAGCCGCTCCACCGAAACAAAGAAGGAGTCGAGATCCAGGTGAACGATGGAGCGGTTTTGCTGTGTCATGAGCGGTATGACTTCCCAAAAGTACGGCTGCGCCGGCCCGAAAGGCTTTCACAAAATGTAAAACTTTTCCTCCCCTTATAATCCCGCCTTACGGATCTCCTCTTTGAGCTCTTCCATGCTCACCTCCCTGAATTGCAGGTCCAGGTTCTCCCCTTCGAAACGAATTGTATGTGTGGCCAGCATAGGTTTCCCATTTTGCATACGTATGGCCACCACCGTGCCCGTTTCATTCCTCGGTACCCTCGGATAGTGATAGTTATTGTCCTCATCTATGTATGCGGCTACCATCATACGGCGGTGTTTAAAAATCAGGCTGACAGACATTTCTTCCTCCACGGGCTGATTAATCTTCTGCTCCACTACCATGGCATCCGACATATGGTAAAACTCGTCCAGGTTCTTCCAGTTCAGCTTCTGCGTGCTGAAAACATAATAGTTCAGATCCCGGAAACCGGCATTTCCTGTTGCAATCGTATTCTCCAGTCCTGCCATGTACTCCTTTTGCATTTTAAGAAATAACTGAGGAAGAGAGTGAACACGGTATTGCTTCATCAGCGGCAGATAAACATACCGCAGCAACTGATCATAGTTGCGGATATTATACCTTGAGATCAGTGAGTCAATGCCGGCACAACCCAGCGGACTCCAGTACCGTGTATTCAGCGTGGAGGATCTGCGGTAGGTCTTTACGTTTTTCCGGAAACCCAGGAATTTCCGGAATTTGCACCAAAAGTTGCATTTTTTCACTAACCGCGTGGGGATTTCCCATCCGCAATAGAAGGAACCCGATGGCTGAAACCTGCTCACCGGGTTGGGATTGCTTCGCCAGCTGGTGATGCCGGGTGTGCTGCCATTCACCCCATCCCACACTTGCATGTTTCCATTGCCCAGTGTATTGGGAACCATCAGGGTCATAGAAGCCCCCGGCTTAAGTTGCAATTCCTGTTTGCCGTCGGTTGCACCCAGGCGAAACATTCCGCGTGTTTCAAGCAGCCCCGAATCCGTTACGGTGGAAAGCCCGTCTCCCATCATTTCCGAATATTCCGTGGACTCTTTCAGTTTCATCCACACCTTGCCACTCACCGCATTTCCGTTTTCGTCCACCAGGGAATTGCCGTAATAATATATCAGCGTTCCTTTCTTTCCTTTGAGCACCGTGTCGCGGTTTGCTGTAATGCGGAATACCTGTTCCTCACTGGCCAGCGATTTCAAAACATCTTGCAGCGATAGCGGAAGAGGTTCTTTCTTCATGGTAATCTTCACCTCCGATTTTCCACCGTAGATAATCTTTTTCAGCGGCTGCTCCTTTTGCTGAGCGGACATTGTCGCCGTAACGGCAAGCAATACCATTGCGATCCATGCAGTCTTCATAGCCTGTGGTTTTTAGTTTACGAACGAATCCGGGGGATTGAACTTATAACGGAGGAAACGCAAAAAGGATACATTCATTTTAAAAAAACAATGAAATTGATACCTTCGCCGGAATGAAAGAAAGGTTTTGTATTGTGGGAATGGGACTGATCGGGGGATCACTGGCTATGGCATTGAGGCAGCGCTTCCCCGATGCGGAGATATGGGGGGTAGATAATCATCCCGAGAACGCATCCTATGCCCTTTCCTCCGGAATGGTGAACAGAATGGTGGAGACAGAGGAGCTGTTTCCGGAACCCTTCATACTGTTCCTGGCCCTGCCTGTGGATGTAATTCGTGATTTATTGCCCGGACTATTGGACCGGATCCATGGAACAGAGGCCGTGGTGGTTGATCTGGGCAGTACGAAGTCAGCCATCTGCGAAGCCGTTGCCGGACATAAGGCCCGACCCCGGTTTGTGGCGGCGCACCCCATCGCCGGAACCGAGCATTCAGGTCCGCAGTACGCACTGCCCGATCTTTTTCGTAACAAAAGAATTATCTTATGCGAGGAAGAGCGCTCGTCACCTGAGGTGTGGAAACGGGTGAAAGCAGTTTTTGAAGAGCTTGGAATGCAGGTTACTGTGCTGGATCCCATCATTCACGATCGCAGCTATGCCTATGTTTCTCATTTAAGCCATGCCATTGCGTATGCATTAGGACTCTCGGTATTGGAAATGGAAAAAGAAATCGAAGGATTAAGAGAACTTTCGGGCACCGGCTTTTCAAGCACGGTGCGATTGGCAAAGTCCAGTGCTAAAATGTGGGTTCCGGTACTGAGTCAGAATGCGGAAGAGACGGGCAAAGCCATTGATGCGTTCATTGCAAAACTGGAGGAACTGAAGGTTTTGATGCAGGCCGGCGATGAAAAGGGGCTGCGTGCCTATATTGAAAAGGCGAACAAGATCAGCAAGCTGACCGGAAATTAATTCCCCTGGAATTTATTCTTGTGCACTATTCCGAGCACTTTTCCCTGCATTGTTTTAGCGATCAGGGGATTGTTCTTCGATTTTGATTTGAAGTCGGTCGCCTGAATAGTGTTCTGTAGTGTAGGATCAAACACCGTAAGATTCGCTTTTTCTCCTTTTTTTATTTGTGGGATGGGAAGGCCTAGCAGCTTCCGCGGATTCACCGAGAATTTTTCAATCAGCTTCTCCAGACTCATTCGCCCCCGGCTCATGTTCGCCATGGCAAACATGGTCTCGATACTACTCATTCCAAAGGCCGCATGATCAAATTCTACCACTTTGTTTTCTACATCTTCCGGACGATGGTCCGAAGCGATCACATCAATCGTTCCATCCGCAACTCCCTTTAGCAATGCTTCCTGGTCTGCCTGATTCCTCAGTGGGGGTTTTACTTTCAGATTCGTGTCAAATTCCCGCAGCGCACTGTCATTGAAGAACAGATTCGCGCAATTCGCAGAGGCGGTAACTTTGATTTTTTTCTTCTTCGCTTCCCGTATCATCTGTACTGATTTTGCAGTCGAAATTCCACACAGATGGATTCGCGCATTGTTGTATTCGGCAAGGAAAATATTTCGGGCAACCATAATTTCTTCAGCAAGTCCGGGAATTCCTTTTAATCCCAGCTTGGTGCTTTCAACCCCCTCGTTCATTTTCCCATCTCCGGAGATCGCCGGATCATCACAGTAGGCCAATATCAAACCTCCAAAGTTGTTGGTATACTGAATTGCCCGGTTCATCAACCCTGCATCCTTCACAGCACACAGGTCGTCTGTGAAGGCGCGGGCGCCCGATTGATACATATCAAACATTTCTGCCAGATCTTTTCCTTCCTGAAGTTCAGACAGCGTTCCGGCAGGCACAATTTCTACTATTTCCTTCTCCGACTTGTTCAGTACGTATTCGACCTGGGCTTTAGAACTGATAGATGGTTGGGTAGAGGGCATGAGAAGAACACCGGTAAAACCTCCGGCTGCGGCGGCACGACAACCGGAACGTATATCTTCTTTATATTCCATTCCCGGGTCACAAAAATTAACCTGCATGTCGAACCATCCCGCCGACACATGGAGATGTTCGGATTCGATCACACGGGCAGTGGAGGAGCGGATTCCTTTCCTTATATCAGTTATTACTCCGTTCTCGATTAATATATCCGTGATTTTTCCGGAAAGTACCGAGCGGGAGTCCGTAATGCGTGCAGAGCGTAAGATCAGTTCCATAGTATTATTTCATAAAGCGGATTAAACATACTTCTGTTCCCAAAAAGAGCAGGCATAGAGCGATAAACCATTTCCAAAGTGGTGTGCCTTGTTCGGCAATGCGAATGATTTCCGCCAGATTTTTCTCGCCGGCTTCAATTACCCGGATGTTTTTCAGATCCCCGGAGCTGATCATTTCTTTTAGTTCTTCTGCGGTGAAGCAGCCCGGATCCGATTCCCGGCGGTCGT
This sequence comes from Bacteroidia bacterium, assembly GCA_020852255.1. NCBI lineage: Bacteria > Pseudomonadati > Bacteroidota > Bacteroidia > Bacteroidia bacterium. The sequence goes on from JADZBD010000007.1 coordinate 149,499, forward strand.
AATTGTACGAGATGCCGCTCAGTACACTGTCGCCGGAATACAGGCTGTAGTTTCCCGCTTTCCTGACCAGATTTCCGGGATAAACCGTCGAGAAATTCCCTTCACTGCGCGTTTCAGGAATCAGATCCGACTGATCCGGTCCTTTCAAGTGAAAAATCTTCTCTCCTCCTGCTCCGGTGGAAATGTGTTCTATTCCTTCCCCTTTCCCAATGGTGTAATATAGTTTTTCTGCCGGTGTAGCATGCAGTGCCGATTGAAAGAATACCGGCACGAACAGCGCATGACGAGTGAAGTTGGACCAGGAAGGATGCAGGGCAACCGCGGAAAGGTAGAGCCTGCCGTTACCAATTGGGATCACGCTAAGGAAAGATTCCCCGTTTTGCAGTTGCAGAAGCGGCTCTTCTGTACTGCGAACTGCTCGGGAAAATGTATACCTCCGGGTGACAACCGGAAGATCCGGGTTCTCCGGTTTTTTGTCAAACACATTCTCAAAAAGAGGGTGCTCGTAAAAAAGTTTCCCTGTTTTTATCCTGGAAGTGTCCGTACTCTCAGGGAAAGGGCATGACAGCGGTTGTAAGAAGTTTTTATAGGATGGCAAATCAATTTCAGTGCCGGGGATCAAAAATACGGAACCACCGCCGTCAGTAAATTTTTTAAGCTCGGAGGAAAGCCCGCTGGAAATGCTTTTTAATCCGTTCAGTACAATAAGCGCATAACGGGGGAAGGAGGAGTAGTCAATGCTCTTAGCGTCTGCTTCTAAATAGCGGAACAGGCTGTCGGAATAAACTGCGCGCAGACTTTTTACCGTACTGTCAGCTGACTGTTCATGGATGGCGAGCACCGGAATGGTGTTACGAAGTGTGAATGAAAAATAGAAGGCGTCGTCGAAAGTGAGCGGATGATCCTGAATTTCAACACGGCAATTCTGTATGCCGCTTTCCTTGCAGACAAAGCTGAGGAAGTATTCACCGGCTGCGCCCGGTTCAAGAGAGAAAGATCCGGGAGCACGCTGCTGTCCGTTGATGAATAGCTTTACCGGAATATTCTCCAGCAGATTGAGCGAAAAATTGCGGATGCGCAGAAACACCCGTTCGCTCCTGTTCTTTTGCCTTACCGGTGTGGGAAACCAGACGGAATCCACATAGACGTTACTCACGGAATTGCTCTCAAGGGGCACAAGATGAATGCGCACCGAAGTGTCGGCAGGCACAGAACCGAGATTACTGATGCTGCGCTGAAAGTCGGAAAGGAGATACACCGCTTTTTGCAAAGTTCCGGCTCCGGCCAGTGCATCTTTTTGACGTGTGAGAACGGAATTAAGGTCGCGGGCAGCCGGACTCAATTGCACCTCTTCGAGCAGTTCCAGAAATTCTTCCTTGTTTACAAGCCGCTGGTGCTTACCCTCAAAATCATTGGTCACCAGCTGAAAAAGATCGGAGTTACTGAAGGTAGAGGCAATCTCACGGGCTTTGTTTCGCGCATCTTCCAGCAGTGTACCGTTTCGTCCCAGAGCATCCATACTGAATGAATTATCCAGGTATACACTCAGCGCCCTTTGTCCGGCCGGTACATGTCCTTCTTCCGCGGCAAGATAAGGTTGCGCAAAGGCGAAGATCAGTGCGGCAAGAGCGATCAGTCGCGAGGCAAGGATCAGTAAATACTTGAGACGGTTTTTACTCTGCGTGTCTTTTTTAACTTCCTTCAGGAAGCGGACATTCGTAAAAAGAACGGTCTTGTATCTCCGGAAATTGAATAGGTGTACGAGAATGGGAACAGATAGTGCGAGGAGAGCAAAAAGGAAGCCTGGGAAGAGAAAGGCCATCAAAAGTCAAAGGTACGAATAATTCCCATCTCTTTGAGATGTATCTTTACAGCGTGAGGAATGTGTTCAGTCAGGTATGGATTGGTCTTGCCGCCTATTTCAGAAGCGTAATCTTTGTTGTAAAACACGGGCTTTGGCTCTATTTCCTGGTGCCCGCCATACTCTCCGTTTTGGTTTGGTGGGGTGGCGACTTGACCCTGCGCCAGCTCCGAACGGAGAATTTTCAAAACCTGGCCGATGATGAAATAGACCGCTACCTGATCATCGGGCTTCAGTCCTTGTTTGTTTATGTGGCTTTTAAGCTGAATAAATACCTTGTGATGATCCTGCTTTCACCCGTACTGACGCAGCTATCCGCACGTACTGAACGTCTCCTTACTGCGAATGTCTACCCCTTCCGATTTAAACAGTATCTCCACAATCTGCTTCGCGGACTTCAGATCGCATTCCGGAACCTGTTTCTGCAAATGATTATCATCCTGCTATGGCTGACATTCGCCGCCTTCATTCCAAACATGCAGGCGGCAACCCCGGTGATCGTTATTATTATTGGATTCTATTTCTACGGATTTTATTTCATGGATTATGTCAGTGAGCGGCTGGGATATTCTCTCGATGAAAGTGTCACTTTCATACGGAAAAACGCTGCGCTCTCCTTCACTATCGGAGGAATATTTACCGCCCTTTTTCTCATTCCTTATGCCGGAGTTATTATTGCCCCCGTGCTGGCTTCGGTCGCCTCTACGATTGCAGTAGACAGAGTGGTTGGACTGAAAAATGTGATCCGTGGAAGGTTCGAAAAGGGAGAGAAAGGAGCTGATCCTAGATCTGACCAGGCATTTTTTTCTAAGGGTGGGAGAAATATTTGAATATCAGCGTGTTGCGGAGTGCAACCATACGGCCTGGTATATCGTCTTACAATAAAGGAGCAATGATGGCGTTCCATTTGGTATATTTGCTTATTACACAGCTACTTAAGTGAAATTTTCTATTACCGGCCTTACAATTCTGCTGTGGTTATTTACCACCGGCTCTGATATTTCTGCTCAGCAGGTTGCTGCTCCTGAATTAAGATGCCTGTCGGTGAACTGTGCGAACGGGAATGTCACGCTTACCTGGACTATCCCTCCGGATCCGGGCAGTACTTTTGTTGCCTATCATGTTTTTAAAGGGGGATCCTATCTGGCTTCCGTCGGTAACCGCCTTACCAATACCTATACTGACATTTCCGGATCGGCCATGTTCCAGTCGGAATGTTATTACGTTGAAACGGAATCGTTCATTGGCAATCCTGTTACATCTCCTGCGCTGGACACTCTTTGCACCATGTTTCTCACGATTTCTAATCCGGGTGGGCAGGTCGCGACATTGAACTGGAACGCCCCGCGGAACCCGCTCCTTTCTACCATGCAGCCCTGGTATAAGATCTATTGTGACTATCCGGTGAATGGTACATTCGTTGACAGCACACAAGCGTTGACCTATGTGGACACCCAGATCGTTTGTAACCGTACGATCAGTTATTCTATCGAATTGGCGGATAACATGCCCTGTTTCAATATTTCAATGTGCGCCGCCAGTCTTTTTAAAGATGCCACCCCTCCCGCCACACCGGTCATTGATTCTGTCAGCGTGAACGCATTGAACAATGCCACCATCGGATGGACACCGCCAACAAGCGGAGATGTTACAGCCTATGTCATCTATCAGTTTGTGAACAATCTCTGGGTTGCAATAGACACAGTGTACGGATACGGGAACACTTCTTACGGAAATCCAAATTCTGCTGCAGATGTGCAAAGTGAATGGTACTGCATTGCAGCCATGGATTCATGTGGCAATCTGAGCCCTCTCGGTAATTATCACAACACGATGTACCTGACCGGCAGTGTTGATCCTTGCAGTGCTTCCACTAACCTCAGCTGGAATCCCTATATTAATTGGCCGGGAGGCGTGAGCGGTTATGAAATTTGGGTTTCGGTGGATGGCGGTCCGTATTCGCTTGCTGGCACAACCACCTCCGGCGTTACCAACTTCTCTCATACTTCACTCAATAACGGATCGGTTTACTGTTATAATATTCATGCTATTGAAAATGCAAGTACGCGAACATCCACTTCCAATACCTTATGTCTCAATGCCGCGCTTCCGACCGCACCCGTTTTTACGTACGGACAAAGCAGCTCCGTAATCGCACCGGAAAATGTCAGAATTGATGCTTATGTTGATATTCTGGCGGATGTGACCTCGTATGTGTTTGAGCGTGCTGATGCGCTAACGGGTCCTTATATGGTAGTCGGTACCGTTCCTTTTACAGGTACACCAAATATTTTTCTGCTGGATGGCTCCGCCTACACTGAGACGCAGTCGCACTACTACCGGATCATTTCCATTGACAGCTGCGGCAATCCGGTCCAAACCAGTAATATTTCCAGAACTATTTTTGCGACCGCCACTGCCAATAATAATATGACGAATACCCTCACATGGAATGATTATGAAGGCTTCGATGCCGGAGTACTGAGCTACGATATTTACCGAAGTGTGGACTTCGCACCTTTTACACTGATCTCTACTGTCGGACCAGGTAATACGGTTTTCGTGGACGATGCCGTTCCGTTTATTCAGGGTAGCGGACGCTTCGAATACTATATTGTTGCAAACGAAGACGCAGGTAACCAGTATAATATCACAGGCTTGGCCGCTTCAAATATTGCCGAAGCGTTCCAGACGGCCAAGTTCTATGTTCCCAATGCCTTCGTTCCCGGTGGAGTGAACTCTGTTTTCCTTCCTAACGGCTCCTTTTATGATAAAAGTGAATTTACAATGACAATTCATAACCGGTGGGGCCAGTTGTTGTTCACAAGCGATAATCCTTTTATCGGATGGGATGGCACCTTTGAAGGTTCTGTTTGCCAGGAAGATGCTTATGTATGGTTCATCAAGTACAAAACCGCTGCAGGCGAGTACATTGAACAATATGGAACGGTCTCCTTGATCGGAAAGTAATTAACAATTTCCCTTTTTTTGTTCATCACTTTTTCTGCCGGGTTAGGTCGTATGCCCGCATCTTAATAGTAACTTTAATGTGACTTTAGGGGTGTCCGCAAGCGGTCTGAGAACAAACCCTTGAACCTGATCCGGGTAATGCCGGCGAAGGGAAAAGTTTGAACCTGTCGGTTCATCCCAGGGGTCGATGTAAATCCTGTGGAACTCACGGTAAATCAAAAGAAAATCACAGTTGACAGCAACCTGTCTGTCGGACAACTGATTGTACAGCTGCTTGGTGATCACACTAGGGGTGTAGCGGTTGCGGTAGGCCAGGAAATTATTCCCCGTTCTTCGTGGAACGAGGTCCTTCTGAAGGGAAATGAATCTGTAACATTGATTACCGCTACACAAGGCGGATAAGATAATTTCAATTTCTGAAAAGCAAGTAATGAGCAATATGAACAACATCACCAGAACTCCGTTCCCGGCAAGCAGGAAAATATATGTGAACGGATCGCTTCATAATATTAAGGTGGCAATGAGGGAGATAGCCTTGAGTGATACCCGCCTTTCGAACGGATCAGCCGAAAAAAATCCGTCGGTTACGGTATATGATGCATCCGGACCATACACCGATCCCTTCGCATCCATTGACCTAAAACGCGGGTTGCTTCCTCTGCGTGAATCCTGGATTATTGATCGCGGAGACACGCTGCAGCTGGACAGTGTTTCTTCGGATTATGGCAAATTGCGCCTGAACGATAAGAAACTGGATGACCTGCGGTTTCCGCACCTTCGGCTGCCACGCAAGGCAAAACAGGGAAGCAATGTGTCACAGATGCATTACGCGAAGAGAGGAATCATCACTCCGGAAATGGAGTACGTTGCCATTCGGGAAAACCAGCGTGCGGATGAACACCGAGCGACAATGGGCACTGCCAATATTAATTTGAATGATCAGCATCCGGGGGAATCGTTTGGGGCACGGATACCGAAAGGACTCATTACACCTGAATTTGTGAGGCAGGAAATAGCGGCCGGGCGGGCTGTCCTGCCCAGTAATATCAATCATCCGGAAGCGGAACCAATGATCATCGGTCGTAATTTCCTTGTCAAGATCAATGCCAACATCGGCAACAGCGCCGTGAGTTCCGGAATTGAAGAAGAAGTTGAAAAAGCCGTTTGGGCGTGTCGCTGGGGTGCCGATACTATAATGGATCTTTCCACAGGAAAAAATATTCATGAAACACGCGAATGGATTTTACGCAATTCTCCTGTGCCCATAGGTACAGTTCCAATTTATCAGGCGCTGGAAAAAACAGGAGGGAAGCCGGAAGAACTGACCTGGGAAATTTTCCGTGATACGCTGGTGGAGCAGGCAGAGCAGGGCGTGGATTATTTCACCATTCATGCGGGGGTTCTTTTGCGTTATGTGCCTCTTACGGCGCGCAGATTGACAGGAATCGTAAGCAGGGGAGGGTCTATCCTGGCCAAATGGTGCCTGGCCCATCATAAAGAGAATTTTCTTTACACGCACTTCGAAGAAATATGTGAGATTATGAAGTCCTATGATGTCGCATTTTCCCTTGGAGACGGATTACGCCCCGGGAGCATTTATGATGCGAATGACGAAGCGCAGTTCGCCGAACTCAAAACCCTGGGGGAACTTACCCGCGTGGCGTGGAAGCATGAGGTGCAGACAATTATTGAAGGCCCGGGACACATTCCAATGCATATGATCCGGGAGAATATGGAAAAACAGCTTCAGGAATGCCAGGAAGCGCCATTCTATACCCTGGGCCCTCTAACCACCGATATCGCACCCGGTTATGATCACATCACTTCCGCCATCGGTGCTGCGATGATAGGATGGTTCGGGACTTCTATGCTCTGCTATGTTACGCCAAAAGAACATCTTGGTTTGCCGGATAAAAAAGACGTGAAGGATGGTGTGATCGCCTATAAGCTGGCGGCACATGCCGCGGATCTGGCAAAAGGACACCCGGGTGCCCAATACCGTGACAATGCGCTGAGTAAAGCGCGTTTCGAATTTCGCTGGGAGGATCAGTTCAATCTTTCACTCGATCCGGATACTGCACGGCAATTTCACGATGCCACACTTCCGGCCGATGGGGCGAAGGTGGCGCATTTTTGTTCTATGTGCGGACCGCATTTTTGCTCCATGAAAATTACCCAGGAGGTTCGCGATTTTGCCCAATCAGGCATGAAAGAAAAATCAGAAGAGTTTTTAAAGACCGGCTCGGAGCTTTACCTGTGAAACTGATCATATTTACACCTGAAGGGAGCATGCTCGGTGAGACGGAGATGCTTGTTTCCATGCTGGAGGCCGGGTTGCAACATGTACATGTGCGGAAACCCGACTGGGATATCACACAGATGCGAACATACCTCTCACGGATTCCATCCCGCTTTCATCAGCGGATTGCGGTTCATTCATTTTCCGAGCAGCTCGCACCGGAATTTGACCTGCGCTGCTTGCATTTTACTCAAAAGCAAAGAGAAAGCACAAGCCCCTTTGAATGGGAACTGCTCCGGGAGAAAGGGTTTTTACTAAGTACCTCTGTGCACAGCATTCAGGAATTAGAATCTTGCAAGCCGTTCTTCCCGAGGCTGTTCCTTGGTCCGGTATTTAACAGTATTTCCAAAAAGGAATATGCAGGTAAAACATTCCCGATGTTGCCTCCGCATCCGGGAAGCGAAATTATCGGCATTGGCGGGGTCAAGAATTCAAATCTTTTGGTATTGAGCGAGCTGGGATACGATGGAGGTGCTATGCTGGGATGGATATGGGAAAATCCTGCCGATGCCCTCAAACGCTATTTAACGATTCATACTAAATGGGCACTGCACGACCATTTGCACTGAGCATCGCCGGATACGATCCTTCCGGAGGAGCCGGCCTGTTGGCCGACATTAAGACCTTTGAGAACTGTAAAGTGTATGGCCTTGGCGTGCAGTCGGCGCTTACCTGGCAAAACGAAATGGAGTTTTCGGAAATACGATGGGAAAGTACGGATAGCATCCTGCAGCAAATGAACCTGCTGGGGAAAATGCATCGTGTTCGCTTTATCAAAGTTGGGCTGATCCGGGATATCGAAGCACTGGAAACGCTCTTGGAGCAAGCCGGTCAATTATGGCCGGGAGTAAAAGTAATTTGGGATCCGATTCTGTCTGCCTCCGCCGGTTTTGAATTTCACAAGGCGTTTAATCCTGCCGTACTGCAACGTGTACTGAAGAAAATATATATTGTCACTCCCAATATACCTGAATCGGTCATTTTATCCGGTATCCCTGACGCCATTGAAGCCGCAAGAGAACTCGCCCGCCATTGCGTGGTGTATTTAAAGGGAGGACACAGTGCATCGGGAAAGGATTATGTTTTTCGTGGGAAAGATTTTTTTGTGCTGCGTCGGATGGCAGCACCTGCATGGCCGAAGCATGGGAGCGGGTGCATTTTTTCTGCGGCATTCACAGCCCAACTCGCAAGGGGATTCAAGTTGCATCCTGCCGCGCTACGGGCGAAGTCTTATATACACCGTTATCTCTCCAGTTCAAATTCACTTTTAGGATACCACAAACGATGAACAAACGAAAAATATCCCAATTGCATGTGATTACGGCAGAGTTGCCTGGCCGCGATCATGCAACGGTCGCTGAACTCGCCTGCAAAGGGGGGGCCGACTGGATTCAACTGCGTATTAAGGATAAGAAGGAAGCGGAAGTGGCTGTGATCGCACGCCAGGTGAAAGCGATCTGTGATAAATACCACGCGGTACTGATTATAAATGATCATGTAAGGCTGGCTCAGGCGATCGGAGCGCACGGCGTTCACCTTGGAAAGGAGGATATGCATCCGGTGGAAGCGAGGCGTATCCTCGGACCAGAGGCAATTATAGGTGCCAGTACGAATTCTGAAGAGGATATTCTGCTTCAAAACTCGCTTCCTGTGGATTATATCGGACTGGGTCCTTTGCGCTTCACCCGCACGCGCGAAAAACTGAATCCTGTTCTGGGTGCGGAACGACTTGTCCGACTTGCACGAATCGCTACTGTACCGGTAATTGCCATCGGAGGGATCACGATGGAGGATGTGTTCTTTCTCCGTCGCCGCGGTTTGCACGGTGTTGCGGTTGCTTCGGCCATCGCTTCAGCACAGAATCCGGTTGCAGCGACAGCGGAATTTTTAGCAGAATGTCAAATGAAAGAAGCAATGCTATGAACAGATCGGTATTGAAACTCGGAGACAGGGAATTCTCCTCCCGGCTTTTTACAGGAACTGGAAAGTTTGGGTCATATAAGATCATGGAGGAGGCCATTTTGGCATCCGGATCCGAACTGGTTACGGTCGCACTCAGGCGAATTGACATGGAAAGTGAAACGGATGAGATTATTTCACATCTTCAGCACTCCCATATTCAGTTACTTCCCAATACCAGTGGCGCACGAAATGCAAAAGAAGCCATATTCGCCGCGCAAATGGCACGGGAAGCACTCGAAACGAATTGGCTGAAACTGGAGATACATCCGGATCCGAAATACCTCATGCCCGACCCCTTGGAAACACTGCTGGCAACCGAAGAACTGGCGCGAATGGGTTTCATTGTATTACCGTATATTCATGCAGACCCTGTTTTGTGCAAACGGCTCGAAGATGCAGGAACAGCCGCGGTGATGCCGCTGGGTTCTCCTATAGGCAGTAACAAGGGATTAAAAACTATTGACTTCTTAAAGATCATCATCGAGCAAAGTAATGTTCCGGTAATCGTGGACGCCGGTATCGGCGCACCTTCTGATGCTGCCTATGCCATGGAGGTCGGGGCAGATGCTGTACTCGTGAACACAGCCATTGCTGCAGCAGAAGATCCTGTGCGCATGGGAGAGGCTTTTCGCCTGGCGGTGGAATCAGGACGCATGGCCTTTGAATCCGGGAGAGGCCGTACTTCGCATACCGCTGTAGCAAGTAGCCCGCTGACTGAGTTTTTAGATATGAACTGATGTTCGCAGACGAGTTTGATAAATATTCCTGGGAGGAAACGGGAGAAAGAATTCAATCGGTTTCCTTACCTGAAGTGGAACGCGCTCTTTTTAAAGAAGAGCAAAGAGACCTGGCTGATTTCCTCGCACTGATCTCACCCGCTGCCGCCCCTTACCTTGAGGAAATGGCGCAGCGCTCCTCCAAGATTACCCGGAAGCGTTTTGGGAAAACGATACAGATGTATGCTCCTCTTTACCTTAGCAACGAGTGCCTTAATATATGTACCTATTGCGGTTTTTCCATGGAGAACAAGGTCAGGAGAAAAACACTATCGCGAGAAGAGTTAATGATCGAGGTAAGCACCCTGAAAGAAATGGGCTATGACCACGTGCTTCTTGTTACCGGCGAAGATCAGGTGAAGGCCGGGGTAGAGTATATCCGTCGGGCAGTGGAGTGGGTTCGGCCTTTTTTTTCCCACATCTCCATTGAAGTCCAGCCCCTGAGTGAAGCAGAATACACTTCTTTTCTTCCTTTCGGACTGAATTCCGTTCTGGTATATCAGGAAACTTACCACGAACAAAAATACCGCGACTACCATCCCAGGGGAAAGAAATCAAATTTTCGCTACCGGCTGGCTACACCGGACCGGGTGGGAACTGCGGGAATGCATAAGATCGGACTGGGTGTTTTGCTCGGACTGGAGGACTGGAGAATTGATTCATTTTTTTGCGCACTTCATCTTTCTTATCTGGAGAAAACCTACTGGAAAACAAAATATAGTATCTCTTTCCCTCGGATACGACCACATAGGGGAGAGGATAAATTCCGGCCGGGACTGATTACGGACAGGGAATTGGTGCAGTTGATCTGCGCCTGGAGAATATTTAATGAGGAAGTGGAACTCTCCGTCTCCACCAGGGAGTCCGAAAAATTCAGAGATCATATCATTCATCTTGGCGCTACCACATTCAGCGCGGGATCAAAAACAAATCCCGGCGGTTACGCCGTAGAACCGGAATCGCTGGAGCAGTTTGAAATATGCGATGAAAGAGAGCCGCATGAGATTGCGGCAATGATACGCAGGAACGGGTATGAACCGCTGTGGAAAGACTGGGATCGTACACTTCAATTATGAGTTTTACAGCAACCGATACCAGCGCTTCCTACCGCATCAATTCCCTGCTTCCGCTCAAAGAAGAGTATTTGCAAACGGATGTTCATCTCGTACTCCTGCATGCCAATCGTATTCCCCCGCATCTGGTACTCCTGGTTTCCGGAAAGGTGTTCACGCTCACAGTGAGAGGAGGAACGGTGGATTCGGACGTGGAATCTTTGTTACGTCTTATCCGGAGGAACCGGATTGAAACCGTATTCGTTCGGCTGAATATTCCCTCCGTTTTTACTATCAGCGTTTTGAGAGAACATATAAGAAAACTGATCATGTCCTATCCGAAAGTGGCAGTGGGTATTGCCACCTGCCTGGATCCCATCAGAGAATTTTGCGGAGCAGTATACGATCCCTCTGCCAGAGACGTGAATTTCGTTTATGAATTACTCCCGCGCCTGGAAAGATCGGGTGTGATAAAGGATTCTTATCATTTGTTTCTAGACCCCTATTTGAGAAAGGGCAGCTATGAAATTCAAAAATACAGCATGAATGATATTTTCGAAGGGATCCGGAAAGCTAATGAGGTGCTTTAATGACGATTATTCCTAAATTTGTATTCCCGCTCTATGAAACAGCAATCTATATTGATCTTTGATTTCGGTTCCCAATACACGCAGCTCATTGCACGCAGGGTGAGGGAGTTGAATGTATATTGCGAGATCCATCCTTTTACGGATATTGGAAAGGAATTTTCCCATGTTGAGGTTAAGGGTGTAATACTTTCCGGCAGCCCTTTTTCCGTTCGGGATTCACGCGCTCCGCACCCCTCCCTGGAAGCTTTCCGGGGGAAATTTCCGCTACTGGGTGTCTGTTATGGCGCCCAACTTCTGGCGCATCAGAATAAAGGCGAGGTGGTGCCTTCCCGGATCAGGGAGTATGGCCGCGCCAACCTTACAACACTCAACACCTCCAATTCCCTGCTGAAACAAATGTCTGCTAATTCCCAGGTGTGGATGAGCCACGGGGATACGATTTCAGGTGTGGCACCTGATTTTGAAATTATTGCAAGTACCCCGGATGTTAAAGTAGCGGCTTTTCAGGTGAAAGGGGAAGCTACTTACGGAATACAGTTTCATCCGGAAGTATATCATTCCGAAGAAGGCATGGTGCTGTTGCGGAATTTTGTAGTGGATATTTGCGGATGCCGGCAAGATTGGAATCCCTCCTCCTTTATTGAATCTACCGTTCGCGAACTGCAAGAGAAACTTGGAAATGATAAGGTAGTGTTGGGGCTTTCCGGAGGGGTGGACTCCTCCGTTGCAGCTGTGCTCCTGCACAAGGCGATCGGAAAGAATTTGTATTGCATTTTCGTAGACAACGGATTGCTCAGGAAGAATGAATTCGAAAATGTACTTGAATCATATGTTGCGCTCGGACTGAATGTGAAGGGAGTAGATGCGAAGAAGAAATTTTATGATGCGTTGATGGGCGAAAAGGATCCCGAAAAGAAGCGGAAGGCGATCGGAAGGGTATTCATAGAAGTGTTTGACGAAGAGTCACATCGAATACAGGAGGTTAAATGGCTGGCGCAGGGTACAATTTATCCCGATGTGATCGAGTCGGTTTCTGTCAAAGGCCCCAGTGCTACAATTAAGTCACATCATAACGTTGGCGGACTTCCTGAAAAAATGAAGTTGAAAGTGGTGGAACCCCTGAATACACTTTTTAAAGATGAAGTTCGAAAAGTGGGAAGGGAGCTTTCGATCCCGGATCGTATTTTGAACCGTCACCCATTCCCGGGTCCGGGCCTGGGAATCAGGATTTTAGGGGATGTTACCGCAGAAAAGGTACGGATATTGCAAGAAGTGGATTATCTTTTTATCGAAGGATTGAAAAACCATAACCTCTACAAAGATGTCTGGCAGGCGGGTGCCATCCTGCTTCCCGTGCAGAGCGTGGGTGTGATGGGTGACGAGCGAACCTATGAACAGGTAGTTGCGCTTCGCGCTGTAACATCAACTGACGGAATGACGGCCGACTGGTGTCATCTTCCGTATTCTTTCCTCTCCGCTATTTCGAGTGAGATTATTAATAAAGTTAAAGGCGTGAACAGAGTGGTATATGATATTAGTTCGAAACCGCCGGCCACCATTGAATGGGAATGAAAAACGTGTATATCATATTTATGTTTTTGTTGCCGGTCTTTATTTCGGCGCAGGAAATCGTGCGGTCGGAACAAACAGTCAGTATGGATGGGAAAATGTATTACGTGCATAAAGTCGAGGCGGGCCAAACACTTTACAGTATTGCCAAGGCGTACAATGTGAGCGTGAAGATGATTGTAGATGCCAATCCGGATACTGGAACCGGGTTGCAGCCCGGACAGGAGTTGAAAGTTCCTTACATACAGGTTCCGCAAGATCCGGAAATTGTAAAGCAGGAAGAGAAATCACCGAAATGGAAGTGGCACAAAGTACTTAAAGGAGAGACCTGGTATAGTATCTCCAAAAAATACAACCTTACAGTAGAGCAGATTAAGGCGTTGAATGCGGAGGTAAAAGATGATCTCAAAGCCGGTCAGGATATCAGAATTCCCACCATAGGGGCCATCAAGAAGGAAACAGTGAAGAGGAATGAACCGGTGCAGATCAAAGATCCGGTGATCGGCACCCCACCGTCCTTATCCGATACCATTACAATAAGAAAAGAGGAATATAAAATTGGATTTCTGCTCCCATTCAATCTTGGTCTTACAGATCTCATCGAACCGGAAAAGATAAAAAAAGGCACTCGTGCCTTTCCTGAAAAGGCCCGCATTGCTATTGAGTTTTACCATGGAGTAAAAATGGCAATGGATTCTCTGCAGAAATCCGGCATAAAAGTGCAGGCCTATTATTTTGACACCGGCTCCGACTCGGCCGGAAGCAAGTGGATGAAGGACCCTGAGCTGAAAAATATGGACCTGCTGGTAGGCCCGCTGTTTACCAATTCATTCATGGAAGGAGTGAAGCTGGCAAAACAGCTTGGGATTACTATTGTTTCTCCCACCCTGCAGAATAACAAGCTGCTGATTGGAAATCCTGAGGTGAACAAAGCATCGGCGTCTACTTATACTCAGATGGAGGAAATAGGAAAATATGTGGCGGCTAACTTCGCAGAGCAGAATATTATGGTTGTCTCCTCGGGCGGGCCCAAAGATATGACCATCGTTAATGCCGTACGTAATGCCGGAAGCAAAGTGCTCATCGGGATGAACAAGGATTCAATGCGACTGGTAAATGGTCTTAGTGGTGTAACCGCTTCACTGGTAAAGGAGAAGATTAATGTGGTGGTGCTTCCCAGTAATAATCAAAGCTATGTGACGGATGTTCTGTCAAAACTTTATAAACTGCACATCGATCGAAAGGATAGCATTATTATTGTTGGTATGAATGCATGGTCCTCTTTTGAGAACCTGGATATGGAATACCTGAACGGAATGGCTTTTCACTATCCGTCCAATTCATTCGTAAATTACACCGATACGGGTATTGTACATTTTATTCATAGCTACCGCGGATTATATAAGTCCGAACCGACAGATTATACGTTCGACGGATTTGATATTGCGCTGTTCTACGGATCACTGCTTTGGAAGGAAGGAGTGAAATTCAGTCCGAAGCTGGAGCAAATGACCGGAGAAGGAATGAATATGCGTTTCCGCTATGTGCGTTCAGGTACTGATAGCGGTTACGAGAATACCGGAGTGTTCATCCTGAGGTATAAAGATTACCATCTGATTCGTGTGAATTAATGCCCTGATATTTCTGTCAGGCTCTGTTGTCTGAAAAATTCCGTATCCATGCACATGATCCGTTTTGCAGCCCTGTTTTTTCTCCTGATCAGGACCTCTTTTCTTTTTTCAACTACCTGGAATGAACCCTGGCACCGGGAGGTGGTAAAAAAGTCCGAATCCTTTGTAAAGGCGAAAATCATTTCTTGCCACGAGGATAAGGGGATTAAAATCAAGATACTCAAAACCCTGGCCGGAACTGAGCGCAGCGGGGAACTGGAGGTGCAAGGTTTTTTTCTTCTTGATTTGTGCAGTGTTTCCGGCGGACACGGCCCTGAGTGGCACTTCGAAAAGGGGGATGAGTATTATTTTTTTATCGGGAGCGACAAGAAAGGGAAACCGGCTATCGCCACACCTACCACCGGTTTTGCCCTTGTAATGGACGATGAAGTAAAGGCAACATACCGTCACAGCTATCACCAGGCCATGGTTCCGGTTGGAGTGTATGAGATGACGATGACCGCCATCTTCAGGTCCTCGCACGGCCAGCCGTATGATACCCTCGCCATCCGGGAGTACATTTCTAAATGGCTTTTGCAGGCTCCGGCAGCCATTCAGAAGGAATCCATGAAGATTTTTTTTGCACAACATGTGGCGCTGGAATGCGTGTATCATCTGAATTTGAGCGGTTATTACAAGCAACTGGTGATTTTTCTCTCCGATACCCTCAACCATCACAATCAAATATCTGCAGCGCGGGCCCTTGCATCTTATGCGAGCGATGATTGCACTAGAGAGTTGGTGCGCCTGATAGAAAGTCCGGCAACGCGGAATTTTGTGAAGGTGATCTGTATTTGGAGTCTTGCTTCTCAAAAACCCACCGGGATAAAGGAGAAGTTAAAAGAGATGGAAGGAAATGCCAGCGATGAGGAATCCGGTTTCGGAGGAAATATCATGGATCCGCGCGTTTGCACACACTTTCCAAGTGTGAAAGAAGCGCTGGCGGAACTTATTAAGAATCTTTAAATGAGCATGCATCATTCTTCCTTTCGCTGGATTACTGTTGCAAGTTTTAACGCTCCGCACGATGCTTATATCATGAAAGCATATTTGGAATCCGAAGGGATAGAGTGTTTTTTGAAAGACGAATTGACCGTGCAGGTGAATATCTTTTACTCCAATGCTATCGGTGGTGTGAAACTTCAGGTTCGTGAAGAAGATGTTGAAAAGGCAAAAGACGTGCTCCGTGAAGGTGGATATGCAGTCTAATAGACGTCAGATATCCTCACTGGTAAAGTGAAATTCTATTTCAGGATTTTTTTCCTGCGCCATTTGTAATGCCCAGGCGCTCTCCGCGAGAAACACCGGACGATCGTCCTTGTCGGTGGCCATATGATGGATCTTGTCCTCGATGAAGGCTTCCAGTTTCTTTTTATCCTTGCAGGTGATCCAGCAGGCTTTGTGCAGTGTAAGAGGTTCAAAGTCGCAGCTGGCATTGTATTCCGCCTTCAGCCGGTGCTGGATGACCTCAAACTGCAAAGCTCCCACGGTGCCCAGGACCTTACGATTGTTGTTTTTCTTTGTAAAAAGCTGAGCAACGCCTTCGTCTGTCAGTTGCTCCAGCCCCTTGTGAAGCTGCTTCGTCTTCATCGGATCTGTATTCACAACATACTTGAAAATCTCAGGTGAAAACCGGGGAATGCCTTTGAATTCCAGTTTCTCTCCCTCCGTCATTGTATCTCCTATTTTGAAATTCCCGCTGTCATAAAGTCCTACAATATCTCCGGGATAGGCCACATCTATCAGATTCTTTTCCTGTGCCATGAAAGCCGTTGGGTTGGAGAATTTCATCTGACGGCCTTCCCGCACATGGTAGTAATTTTTATTTCGCTCAAAAACTCCTGAACATACCCGCATAAAGGCAATCCGGTCGCGGTGTTTCGGATCAAGATTCGCATGAATCTTAAACACAAATCCCGTTAGTTTCTTTTCCTCCGGCGCAATCTTTCTTTCCGCCGTTTCCCTGCCACGCGGAGGTGGAGCAACTTGAATAAAGCAATCCAGCAATTCACGCACTCCAAAATTGTTTACGGCTGATCCGAAAAACACAGGGCTGATCTGTCCTGCCAGGTAGCGTTCCTTGTCAAATGGATCATAAACTCCGTCGATCAGTTCAATGTCGTGCTGAAGTTTACCGGCAAAATCTTCTCCCACCATTTCCGTTAACACAGGATCTGACAGATCCGAGACCTCCACTGTTTCTCGCGATAGTTTCCGTGATGAAGGTTCAAAAAAGATGAGTTTTTTTTCAAAAAGCGAATAAACTCCTTTGAATGTTTTTCCGATGCCGATAGGCCAGGAAAGGGGACGCACCCTGATTTTGAGTTCCTTTTCGATTTCATCCAGAAGATCGAAGGGGTCGCGCCCTTCGCGATCCATCTTGTTGATGAAAACAATAACCGGGGTGTGTCTCATGCGGCATACTTCCAGCAACTTCCTCGTCTGAGGTTCCACTCCTTTAACGCAGTCAATCACCATTATAACCGAGTCCACCGCGGTGAGCGTGCGGTAGGTGTCCTCTGCAAAATCCTCGTGACCGGGAGTGTCAAGCAGATTAATCTTAACTCCCTTGTACTCAAATCCCATTACCGAAGTAGCTACCGAGATTCCGCGCTGCCTTTCGATTTCCATGAAATCTGAAGTGGCATGCTTGCGGATCTTGTTGCTTTTAACTGCGCCCGCTGTTTGAATGGCGCCGCCAAAGAGAAGCAGTTTCTCCGTCAGTGTTGTTTTTCCTGCATCCGGGTGAGATATGATGGCGAAAGTCCTGCGCCTGCTGATCTCCTGATGTATGTCCATGATAAAAAGCCAAAAGCCCCGATCCCGGAGGAAGGAGGCTTTCGGAGATAAATGAAACGTTATTTCAGATCCTCAAAGTTAACGCTGGAGTAGCCGCTGCCGGTTCCGTTGCTTCCGGCATTGGTTTCACTCGCAACCGCGGGGCGGGCATTTTTAATGTAGGCAACCACTTCACTCAGCCCCTCTGCAAATTTATCGAAGTCCTCCTTATACAGGAACAACTTGTGTTTTTCATAGAAGAACTTCCCGTCTTCGCCCATTCTTTTCTTACTCTCTGTTATGGTCAGGTAGTAATCGTTCCCTTTGGTGCTCTTAACATCAAAGAAATACGTCCTTTTTCCGGCACGCACAGGCTTGGAAAAGATCTCGTTCTTTCCATCGGCACTATATCCGTCCTTATTTTCTGAACCTTCCATCGTTTATTTTTTTGGTTTGGTCTAGCAAATATTCATAGAAGCAGGGACATAACCAAATTCCAAAGCCCTGATTTTTAGGTAAAAATGAGAAAAAACGTGATTTTTTATGCCTAAACAGGGTTTTTCTCTGATTCCAGCAGTTGTTTGAGGTGTAAATCGTAATAACGGCCTTTCAGCGCCAGCAGTTCCTGATGTGAGCCTTCCTCCCGGATTTTGCCCTCTTCCATGTACAGGATGTGGTTCGCACCTTTTACTGATGAGATCCGGTGAGAAATGATCAGGGTGGTTTTTCCTTTCATTACGCGGTCCAGGTTTTTAAGGATCTGGTCCTCTGTTTCCGTATCAACCGCCGAGAGACAATCGTCAAATACCAGAATTTGCGGTTCTTTCACGATGGCACGGGCGATCGAAACCCTTTGTTTTTGTCCGCCGCTCAACGTAATGCCCCGTTCTCCGACCATCGTTTCATAACCCATTGGAAACTCCAAAATGTTCTGGTGAATCACAGCATCTTTTGCGGCTTGTTCAACCGCCTTGCGGTCCGGAATTTTTCCGGATGTGAAGGCGATGTTGTTGGCAATGGTATCTGAAAAAAGGAAAACTTCCTGAGGCACGTAACCTGTCCCTGACCGGAGGGCTCCAAGCTGAATATCCCGCAGGTCGTGGGCCCCAATCGAAATTGTTCCGGAGTCAGGCTCCATAAGCCGGACCAGAAGTCCTGCGATCGTTGATTTTCCGCAGCCCGTCCTTCCCACAATAGCCAGCGAATTCCCCTGCGGAATCCGAAAGGAAATGCCTTTTAGTGCTTCTATACCGGAGTCAGGATAGCGCAGAGATACATTCTCAAAACATATATCCCCTTCTAATTGCTGCACCGCGTTCTTCCGGTCGTAAATCACTGGAGCCGTATGTAGAAATTCGTTAATCCGTACCTGAGATGCAGCTGCTCGTTGTATGAGTGATGTAACCCAGCCCAGGGAAGCGACAGGCCAAAGCAGCTTGTTTACATATAAAATAAAGTCAGGAATCTTTCCGCCGCTGAGATTGCCGTTAATGGTCTCAAGTCCGCCGATATAAACCACCAGCAGGGTGCTCAATCCGATCATCAGGATCATAGCAGGTTGAAAAAACGCTTCCGTTTTTGCCAAAGAAAGTGCTGAAGTCCGGTAATCATCTGCGCGCACACGGAAACGTTCTGTGTTTTCGTCTTCCAGCGCAAACGCTTTCAGCACGCGGATTCCGGAATAGGTCTCCTGGGAATGCGTGGAGAGATCAGAAAGACGCGACTGAACAAGATTGCTTTTGCGGTTAATTACGTTGCTCACTTTGTACACTACATATGCCAGTACAGGTAGCGGGAGAAGAACGTAGGCTGTATAGGCCATATCTACTGTTCCCATAAATGAAATGACGGTGATGAGTGTTACCGTAGTATTCACCAGATACATGATCGCCGGACCTATATACATTCGTACCCGGCTTACATCTTCACTGATCCGGTTCATCAGGTCCCCGGTACTGTTCCTTTTGTAAAAGCCTGTGTCCAGCCGCTGGTAATGGGTGAAGATGTCATTCTTCATGTCATATTCTATCATGCGCGACATCACTATGATGGTTTGTCGCATCAGGAACATGAAAACACCGGAGATCACCGCATACAGAATTACAGTCACTCCAAGGGTGAGCAGTTGGGTGCTGAGCTCCCCTTCAGGTAATTTTTCCTGCAAGGCCTGCTGGGCCAGATCAACACCTAGGCCTACTTTAGGAATGAGGAGCACCCCGAAGAAATTGGATAAGCCTACGAATACAACGCCCAGGAGCAGACGCCACTTATAGCGAAAAAAATACGGATTCAGTGAGCGGAGGTCCTTCATATTGTGCTCAAAATGAGGGATAAAGATAAGAATTGCTAACGGAGGCGCGGTAGTCGGGATAAAAAAAGAGTACATTTGGATCCCTTCCCAAAGGGCTGGCAATTCGGATTTTATGGATAAAACGAGGCAACAGGAGGCCGGAGTTTTGGCTCAGATGGGCACGTATGATCACGAGGAGGTGTTGTTTTGCAACGACAATGCCCTTGGATTACGCTCCATCATTGCAGTTCACAGCACGCGGCTCGGACCATCACTCGGTGGTACGCGGATGTGGAATTACACAAATGAACAAGAGGCGCTTACAGACGCCCTGCGCCTGAGCAGGGGTATGACATATAAAGCAGCGGTGGCAGGACTGCCCTTGGGCGGGGGCAAAGCGGTTATTATTGGCGATAGCCGAAGCATGAAATCGGAGAAGCTATTCCGTCGTTTCGGACAATTTGTTGAAAGCCTGAACGGCAGGTATATTACTGCGGAGGATGTGGGAATAGGACCAGCAGATATGGTTCATGTATCCCGGGAAACCAGGCATGTTACCGGTCTGCCCGGAAAGTCAGGTGATCCTTCACCCGTAACAGCCTATGGCGTTTATATGGCGATGAAGGCTGCGGCAAAGAAAAGATGGGGCAGTGATTCGCTGGCAGGAAAGAAGGTGGCTGTTCAAGGGGTGGGTCATGTGGGCGAAGGATTGGTCGGACACCTCATGCACGAAGGCGCCATAGTGAGCATTACGGATATTTTTGAAGACAGAATTCGAGAGGTTTCGTCGAAATTTAAGGTGCAGGTAGTGGGAAAGGATGATATCTTTGGGACGGATGCGGACATTTATGCTCCCTGCGCATTGGGAGCAACGGTGAATGATCGTACCATAGAACAGTTTAAGTGCAGTATCATTTGTGGGGCGGCTAACAATCAGCTGGCGGAGGAAAACGTTCACGGAAGGGCAATAGAAGCGAGAGGAATTATTTATACCCCGGATTATGTGGCAAACGGTGGCGGGTTGATGAATGTATGTTCCGAAATTACGGGAGTGAGCAGGGAGAAGGTGATGGAGCAGGCGAAAGGGATTTATGATACGGTACTGAAGATCTTCGCAATCGCGGAACGGGAAAAGATACCCAGTTATCTTGCCGCGAACCGGTTGGCGGAGGAGCGGCTGAGCGGGAAGTAGCTTTTTTGTTATTTCCGGCACCGTAAGGTGCCGGGCCAAAGTTAGAGACCAGGAATGTTAAACAGGAGACAACTCCGCGTCAAGGTATTACAGGCCTTGTACGCCTTCTTTCAGTCGGGTGATCACGATCTTCCCAGAGGAGAGCGTGAACTTCTCACCGGCGTAAGAAAATCATTTGAATTATATTTCTATTTACTTACGCTCCTGATCGAACTTCGTTTTCAGGCTGAGCGGTCGATGGAGGATGCAAAAACCAGACTGCTTCCGGGACCCGATGACCTGAACCCTAACCGGAAGTTTACCGAGAATATGGTGATACGACAAATTGCATCGAACAAGGAACTGGAACGAAAGAATAAGGAGATGGGGATTTCCTGGCAAAATGACGCGGAGTTGGTAAGGAAAATATGGCACAATGTTCGTTCTTCTCCGGCTTATGAACAATACATGAATTCAGGTCTCCGCGATCATTTTGAAGATAAACGGTTTGTTTCGGAGCTTCTTCGCAATCAGGTGGCCGCCTTTGAACCGCTTGAAAATGCAATGGAGGATAAAACGATCTTTTGGGCGGACGAACTGGATTTCTGGACCTCTATGGCGATTAAGTCCGTGAACTTCTTTGATCCGGCCAATCCCGAAGGCGGACCCCTGCTGACGCTCTTTAAGAATGAGGAGGAGGACAAGGAGTTTATGCTCCAGTTATTCCGGCTGACCATTATTCATTCCTCTGCTCACGAAAAATTAATTGGCGAAAAAACCCGCAACTGGGAAATTGACCGGATTGCCCTGATGGATATTATTCTTATGAAGATGGCGATTAGCGAACTTCTCTATTTTCCCAGCATCCCGGTCAAAGTAACACTGAACGAGTACATCGAGCTGTCTAAGATGTTCTCTACACCTCGAAGCAAAGTATTTATTAACGGAATTCTGGATAAGCTGGTTCAGGATTTCCGCGCTTCTGAGCTGATTAAAAAGGAAGGCAGGGGCTTGATAGATTGATCTTTTGCCCTACCTTTGTATACTGATGAATAAGTTCGTTTTTCTGTTTTGCGCCATGTTCCTGTTTTTACTTTCCTGCGAACCCGGGAAAGAGTCCAAAGGGGTGGATACAGATATTGTTAACATTCCTACTGACGGTTCTGGAAACACACGATTGCCGGTGATCAGTTTCGATCATACGGAGCATGATTTCGGAACGGTGACAGACGGAGAAAAAGTAACCTATAACTTTCGTTTTACCAATACCGGAGAATCGGACCTTGTGATCACCAGCGCTAAAGGCAGCTGCGGTTGCACGGTAGCGGATCCTCCGGCCAAGCCCGTCCCTCCCGGAGGAGAAGGGTATATCTCTGTAACCTTCGATAGCCAGGGTCGGGAAGGTTTTCAGAAAAAAGAAGTGACCGTGGTAACCAATTGCCAGCCGAACACAAAGATCCTTCAGTTCCGGGTGAATGTGATCAAGGCGGAAGATAAAAAATGAATATGTTCTACACAGTATTTTTACAGGCACCTGCCGGCGGCGGAGGGGGAGGAATGCAATCCCTGATCTTTCTGTTGTTAATTTTCGCGGTTTTTTACTTTTTTATGATCCGCCCTCAGATGCGCAAACAAAAGGATGCACAGAAGTACCGCGACGGAATTCAGAAGGGTGATAAGATCGTAACCATTGGAGGAGCCCATGGCACCATCGTGGAAGTGGCCGACACCACCATACTGGTGGAAGTGGACAGCGGGGTGAAGATTCGTTACGAAAAATCTGCCGTAAGTCCCGAAGCTACCAAAGCCCTTGCTGAGGGTAAAGGGAAGGACGCGAAAAAATAGACCCGATTGGAAACCCAACGGCCGGTACAAAAGCATCCAGCCCGCGAGTTGCGCCTCAACCGGCGCGCCATCACTTTTCTTGTATGCCTGCTCATCGCTTGTATGCTCTGGGTGGTTATCTCGCTCTCTGAAAGTTATGTAGAACGCCGGTATTTTCATGTTGAATATACTCATCTTCCGGCCGATGTGATCCGGAGTACATTGCCCGATACCTTGTCGGTTGAATTCAGTGCTACTGGCTTTAATCTGATGTTCCGCGACCCGGGGCACGCTTCGGTTCGCATTGATCTTACTGGAGCACGGATCACACAGAATCAGTTGTTTTATTTCTTGCCGGGTACCATGCTGGCCAAACAGTTTTCGCGGCAGTTTGGTTCCGGAATGGCGGTAACCCGTATACAGCCCGATACACTGAAAATTATGCGGATTCGGGGAGAGGGCCAGTGGATGAAAGTGCGGTTTAAAGGAGAAATTCAGCTGGGTGTAAATCTTGCCGTGGCAGATAGTATTCGTATTTCTCCTGATTCGGTGCTGGTGAGAGGCTCGGTGATGGGTTCCGAGATTTATACTGTGAAAGTACCCCTCAGGGGTCAGGAAGGTCGTAATGCGCTAAGGGTACGGCTGGATATGCCAGAGAAGAATGCAGTGCCGGAAACGGATTCAGTGACAATCCAGTTTACTTTGGAAAAATTCACAGAAAAGGAATTCTCCGTTCCTGTATCGGTCAAAAATCTTCCCCCGGATCGCTCCTTCAAGCCGGTGCCTAAAACCGTTAATGTTAAGTGCCTGGTTCCTTTTTCCCTCCTTCAAGAGGTGGATGCGGCAATGTTCACGGCCTCCGTAGATTATAATGAAATCGCCGGTCAGAATTTGAACAAGGCGAAGGTAACCCTGCTTACGTCGCACCCGAAAATCCGCAGCCTCCGCTGTACACCGGAACGTGTTGATTTTATTCTTCGTAAATTAAAGTGATGTTAAAAATCGGTCTAACCGGAGGTATTGGCAGCGGAAAAAGTACGCTGGCGAAAGCATTTGCCGCTCTGGGTGTGCCGGTTTTTAACGCGGATGAGGAAACTAAAAAACACCTGGATGACCGGGATATTTTAAGCAAGATCCGGGAGTTATTCGGAGACCAGGTGCTGGATAATAACGGGAAAGTTGATCGCAAAAAGCTGTCGGCCATCGTTTTTGCGGATAATGTAATGCTGAACAAACTGAATGAACTGATGCACCCTGTTGCTGCGAAGGCGTTTTCCGGATGGGTGGCTCGTCAACGGTCTGAATATGTGATCAAGGAAGCGGCCATACTGTTTGAGAGTGGAGCCGATGCGCAGGTAGATGAAGTGATCACGGTTTCCTGTCCGGAATCCGAGCGAATCACCCGTGTATGCAAGAGAGACGGTGTAAGTGAGACAGAAGTTCGATCACGTATGAAATACCAGTGGACGGACGCGCAACGGGAGGCAAAATCACAGTACGTGATTCTGAACGATGGCTGCCCGGTACTGGAGCAGGTGCTTCATCTTCACGAACAGTTCAGGCGAAAAAAATGAAAATTCTCAGTGCATCACAAATCCGGGAAGCTGATGCGTATACGATCGCGCATGAACCGGTAAGTCCGGATGCACTCATGGAGCGAGCTGCCGGGAAGTGTTTCGAATGGATTGTCCGCCATTTTTCTTCTGTCAGAAAATTTACGGTGTATTGCGGTCCGGGGAATAATGGGGGCGATGGGAAAGTGTTAATACATATGCTTAAGGAAGCCGGCAGGGAAGTAGGCGAAAACGGAGAAGTGATAATTGATGCACTTTTTGGTACCGGATTGTCCCGCCCCCCGGAAGGAAAATGGGCCGAACAAATAGAAGCGATTAACAAAAGCAAAAAGCCGGTGATAGCGATTGATATTCCTTCCGGACTTTTTGCGGATGACAACGGTGCAGGCGACCCGGAACATATTGTATGGGCCACCCACACGCTCACCTTTCAGTGCCCGAAACTATCCATGATGCTGCCCTTCACAGGGAAATATTGTGGCAAGATACATGTGATAGATATTGGACTTCATCAGAGATTCATAGATACTGTCCGGACGAAATATTATTATACGGATGAGAGGTCAGTGAAAGAAATTTACAAGCCCAGGGAAAAGTTTTCCCATAAGGGAACCTACGGACATGCATTGATCGCCGCCGGAAAGGAAGGGATGATGGGTGCAGCAATTCTGGCGGGTAGGGCTTGTCTTCACTCAGGAACCGGGTTGCTGACCATGCGAATTCCCGGAGGTGAAAAGGTGGTGATTCAAACCGCTCTTCCGGAAGCCATTGTTGATGCGGACACTGGCGTTACTTGTCTTTCCGGCCGTATCCGGTTTGTAAATGAGACGGCTGTGGGTGCGGGGCCCGGTATCGGCACCGGAGAGGACACAAACTCTTTTATAAAATTATTGATTCAGGAATGCCCCGTGCCTCTGCTGCTGGATGCCGATGCGCTGAACATTCTTTCCGCTAATCCCACCTGGCTGGCATTTATTCCAGCCGGCACAATACTTACTCCTCATCCGGGAGAATTCGCCCGGCTCTTTGGTGCAGAACCGGACGACCTTAAACGTTTGGATCAGCTGATACGACAGGCGGTGCGGCTTCGCAGCGTAATTGTTTTAAAAGGAGCGCATACCTGGATTGGATTGCCAGACGGAACGGTGTGGTTTAACGCAACGGGTAATCCAGGGTTGGCCAAAGGCGGCAGCGGAGATGTGCTAAGCGGTATTATCACTTCACTGCTTGCACAAGGCTATCCTCCTTCACATGCAGCGATTTTCGGTGTGTATCTCCACGGTCTGGCGGCTGATATTGCAGTCAATGCCTCATCGGAGGAGGCGTTAATACCGGGTGATGTGATCTCCCACCTGGGAGATGCGTTTAAAGCCTTAGCTTGATTCCCGCATTGAACACAAACCCATCCAGCGGTGCCCAAACTTCTGTGTACTGTGGGGTGAAATGGGGCGAACGGATCATGTTTTCATACCTTGTTTGCCGTACGTCAGTAATGTTTTCTGCATTACCAAAAAAGGTATACTGCCTGTAAGTGTATTCCACTACCGTTCCGAAGGTCCAGATGCCAGGTGTTGTGCGCCCATCGGACAATTTCTGGGCGCCCTTGTATTCATAATCAGCACCTATACGCCACTTGCCGGGCAAGCTATAAAGCAGATCGCCTTTCAGACTGTGCTGCGGGGTGAGGGGAAGTGTCGTGTAACCTGAATTTTCAGAAAGTAAAAATGCGTTGGTATAGGTATAGCCTGCGAAAAAGACAAATTTAAAGAATCCGAATTTTAAAAAAGTTTCAGCACCATGACTCCTTACCATGCCGTCGAAATTTTTGTAATGGTAAATCCCGGAATGAAAACCGGTATCGGCCAGTTGGAGCGGCCGGTTAACCCTTGTTAAAAAAAACATTTGGTTGAAGGAAATAAAGTAATGTTTACCTATGGGAAATTTCATCCCAATATCAATACTTCCTCCCGCAGACATCTCGGTTTCCAGCTCCGCATCGCTGACAGGCAACACGTTCCGGAAATATATCTGCTCGGCTTCCTGATTAAAAAGCGTGGGCGTGCGATAACCCATTCCTCCTCCGAAACGAGTGGTAATGTTCTCCGTCCATTTAATCAGAAAAAATGACCGGGGTAGCCAAAATAATTCTCTGTTCGACTGCGCATCCAAACGCATGCCGGTTTCACCGTGAATTTTCTTGAAGAGAGTATAAGTAAATTGAACGAATGCACCAAGGGTTATACTTTCTTCATCTCTCGCAGGAAAGGAATCGGGACGGAGCTCACGAAATTCATGTGTATAAACATTCGCTCCGGCGATGAAGGTGGTGTTTGGCCACTTGCCACCGTAGGTAACCTCAGAAAAGGAAGAGAGCTGTATCCCGGTAAAACGGGTCGTCTGTAATGGTGCGAAGCGGCTGTTCATGTCCCTGTAGGACCGTGAAACGCTGTTTTTAAGTGTCCATACGCGATCCTTTACCGTGAGGCACTCCAGTTTCAGCTGTGATGTGACACGCTTCACATCGTTGCCTTCGAAGAAGAAATGCAGAGAATCTGGTTGTTCGCCACGTACAAGATGGGTGTCGCCACCTTTTCTTATCTCGTCTGTAAAGGTGGCGCCGGCAACCAGGTGAATCCGGTCAGTAATGTTGAACCGGAGGCGGGGATTCAGGTTGTATTTTACCAGATTTGGAAGATCAGTGAAACCATCTCCGTTCACATCATACATGGCGTGGGAATTTCGTTGGGCAAGAATAGAAAAGCCTATTTTCCCTTTTTTCCGGCTGACATATGAATTCAAATCGAATGCGCCCACATGTGAAGCATTCACATGAAGCAGGTGTTCTTCCTTCATTGGATCCTTGCTGATCAGGTTGATGAGACCGCTTATTGCTCCGGCGCCATATAGGGTGGAAGCGCCACCCTTAATGTACTCTATCTGTCGCAAATCGAGCGGGGGAATTTGCATAATGCTCAGGCTGCCGGTGAATCCTCCGTAGAGTGGAAACCCATCTTTCAGGATTTGGGTGTATTTTCCGTCGAGTCCCTGTATCCGGACATTGGCGGTGTTAGACGCAGCTGAAGTGGTCTGAACCTGGATACCGGTGCTGTGGGTCAAAAGGTGCGCAATCTTACTGGGATCCATTGTTGCTGACTCATCAATTTCTTCTGTTAGCACCTCCACTCGTGTGGGTATATCGGCTATGCTCTTGCTGGATCGGGTTCCTTCCACTACAATCTCCTCCATTTCCTGGATCGAATCATTCTGTGCATGCAATATGCCACCAGGGTTCAAACAGAAGAGAACAAGAGTAGATTTTAAAAGAAATACCGTATGCTTATTCATGACTCTAGTGAAGGTTAAACAGATTCCTACGGAAAAGCATTAACGCAATTCCGTTGAATACCCCTCCTATGACCAGCAGTACAATCAGGCGCTGCAGAAAAACCGGATCGCTAAGGGATAATTGTCTCCAGAAAATATCGTAGAATCCCTGTATTCCCCAGTAGTTCACGGAGAGAACGGATATCTTCTGCATGAACTCCGGCATCACAAAACTTGGAACCATACTCCCGCCGACGGCACTCATCACGAGTACAATGAGCGTGGAAAGGCCCTGTACCTGCACACGTGTCCGTGCCAGTGAAGCGAGAAAAACACCAAATGATGAACAGGCGAAGGCTGTGCAGAGAATCATCAGAAAAGTTGGAATGATCACAGGAATAATTTGAAGTCCGAATGCCACCCAGGCGAAGAGAAACATGACCGTGAGCTGGGCAATTGACATAATATTGGCAAAAAGCATTTTTCCAAGCAGGATGCCGTTGGGTGTTACCGGAGAGTACAGCAGCCGCTTTAATGTTCCCTCGCTTTTTTCGTCCAGCAGCCCGGCGCCGATTGCGGAAACAGAGAACAGCATCATCATGATGGAGGTTCCTGCCACTGCCTGTATGAGGCCGGGAGAATTTCCCTGCTCTGCCACCACGGGTACAGACCGGATGAAGGTTTTTCGATGCTGCGGCTGAAGGTTTAAGGGTCGGATAGAGTCGGGAATAAGTAAAGGTTCAATGATTGAAGCCAGGGTATTATAAAGGGCGCTCTGAAGAATGGTTGTTGAAGGCCCCTCTGCTTCGTCGTATAGAAACTCCAGACCGGGAAAATTCTTCCTGCTTATGGAATCACCGGAACCCGGTCCGATCAGCAGAACCGCGGCTCGTTCACCTTTTTTCACCATCTCCCTCGCGGAGTCGGAGGTGGTCTGCAATACGGTAAATTCAGGCATGGAATCAATGTGCCGGATAAGCATTTTACTGAATGGGCTACTGTCTCCGTCAGCTATCACTACCTCTCTGGGTTTTGGAGCAGGCGAAGACTTTCCTACCCCGCCGAACGCATAAGCGAACAGCGAGATCAGGGCGATGGGCAGTGCGAATCCCAGCAGCATCCCGCGTTTGTCGGACAGTACTAACCGTAAGTCTTTTAGAGCGAGCTTAAACATCAGTCACGAAGTTGTTTTCCGGTGAGTGCAAGAAATACGGATTCGAGATTTATTTTTTTAATCTCCACCTGAATAATATCCAGGCCCAGTTCAGAACATTTCAGCACGAGTTTCCCCAGGTCCGTTTTTACGCTGTGCGACGGAAGCGTAATCAGTTGACCGGCGTAAATCAGTGAGGGAAATTCTAGTTTTAGGTGATCCAGTTCAGCCCCCGTCAGGTTGGTCAGCTGAATATCTATGCTCTCTTTGACAGGACTCAGCGCCTTGAGTTCATCAATTGTTCCGCACGCTATGAGTTTTCCGCTTTCTATGATCCCAATGCGGTCGCAGAGTCTTTCGGCTTCTTCCATGTAATGGGTGGTATAAATCAGGGTCATACCTTCTTTATGGAATTTTTCCACCACTTCAAAAATCAGATTACGACTCTGCGGGTCAATGCCTACGGTGGGTTCGTCCATGAAAAGGATATGTGGATGATGGAGAAGCGCAGCAGCGATATTGATGCGCCTTTTCATACCTCCGGAATAGGTCTTGACTTTATCATGCCGACGGTCGCTCAGACCTACCAGCGTCAGGATTTCTTCCGCGCGATCCCGAAGTTTCTTTCCGCTTACACCGTAGAGTCCTCCCCAGAATAGCAGGTTCTGCCAGGCGGTCAGCTCTTCGTAAAGTGCAATTTCCTGGGGTACAACCCCTATGCTTTTTTTACACTCCGGGGCCTGTGTTTTTATATCGAAGCCAGCCACACTTACCGAGCCGGCATCTGCCGGGATTAAGGTGCTGAGTATGGAAAGGGTTGTGGTTTTCCCCGCGCCATTTGGTCCCAGCAGCCCGAAACATTCTCCCTGCCGTATATCGAAGCTGATATCGCTCACAGCGACATTGCTGTTATAGGATTTACTAAGATGCCGTACAGAGATCATAATCGCTTATATGGTAAAAATAACTATTTTTGGCGTCCTTTTCGGGGTGTAGCGCAGCCTGGTAGCGTACCAGCATGGGGTGCTGGTGGTCGTCGGTTCAAATCCGGCCACCCCGACCAATTTTCAGGAGGAGGTTCTGTCATCGTGAGTCAAGCGAATGACGGCCACTCCAACCACATCAGATAATAGCCTTCAGAAGTGAAGGCTATTTCTTCTTCTTGCCCTTTACCTTCTTTACCGTCTCCATTTTAAAGAGCTTCTTTGTAAAGTGAATACTGAAGCGATCCACGGTGATTGTCATGATCCATGCGAGTAGGCCCGACAGCAAGAGATAGAGAATAAATGTAATCAGTCCGGTTTTATTATAACCCCAGTCGAGATGATGATCCAGGAAGAACGAGGAGGCGAAAGAACCCAGTACGAGGGGATGAAGCAAGTAAAGCGAAAATGAAATGTTACCCAGGAAAAGCAACGGCTTTGTGCCCAGGATCTTTTGCATGATCGGGCTCATGATAACCGCCGCAACCACCATTATTGCGCCGATTGAGTGTATGAAAACGAAGTGATCCAAAATAGCCTGATTCTTTATAAAATCCCACCAGCTCATATACGCCCAGGCGAGCGACGGAAAGGAGCCGAGCAGCAGACCGCCTGCCATGA
Organism: Bacteroidia bacterium; assembly: GCA_020852255.1. Classification (NCBI taxonomy): domain Bacteria; kingdom Pseudomonadati; phylum Bacteroidota; class Bacteroidia; species Bacteroidia bacterium. The sequence goes on from JADZBD010000007.1 coordinate 179,966, forward strand.
GTGTCCAGGGCAGAACCGTGCGGGAAAGAATACCTTCCGACTTTAGCGCGAGTTTTTCAAGAGAAAAAAGCATCATGCCGGCAAAAAAGCCAATGTAATGATCCATGTCGAATAAGAAGGCCAGGATGATAGCTGCCAGGAAGGCAATATTTTTTGATTTCAGTTTATGGGTTATTGCCAGCAATCCGAATACCAGAAAGGATCCGTAAAGCTCTTTTGACATCGTCCACATAGAGGTGTCATAATCATGCCATCCCTGAAACATCACCCGGTAAAAGAAAAATTCCAGCCAGGTGCCGAAGGAAGGATCCATGCGCCAGAGAGTTCCCATCCATGGTTCAGAGTGAGCGATTACGGATACTTCCAGGTGTTTATAGGCATTCAGGCGAAGGAGAATAAAAGAAAGGAGCAGGGTAAATCCTACCGGGATGAAAAGCCGGAAGTATCTTCGTTTGGCTGCATTCGTAAGAATGGAAAAATCCCCCTGGCTGAGGTATTTATGACTCAGCACGAACCCGCTCAGCACAAAGAAGATCATGACGCAGAAATTTCCGTTGGCGATGACATTGAGTGGACTCGAATAGAACCATAGTTCCAGCCCTTCGGTATGTGCTCTTTCGGGATTCCCGTCGTAGGCAGCGGTGTAAAATCCCAGCATAAAGTGGTGCGCAACCACGGCCAGAGCCGCTAATCCCCGCAAACCTTCAAGGTATCCTATTTTGTTCTGGTTGTCCGGGAGCAGCATCATGGCAGGTCAGTACCTCTTTAGGACACGTAAATGATGCGTATAGTTCCCGAGTTCCTCTTGAAAGATTCCCTGGTGATCGATCTTGTCGATCCTCACCTTGCCAGAAGCATGTAAAATACGATCAGGGGATAGCAGGATTCCCACGTGAATGATTTCTCCGTCTTTATTATCGAAAAATGCAAGATCGCCTGCTTTGCTTTCTTCTAAAAAACTTAACACCTCTCCGAACTCCGCCTGCTGCCGGGCATCGCGCGGTAGCGGAATGCCGCAGTACCGGTAAACGGATTGTACAAAGCCGCTGCAATCTACGCCGAAGGGAGTGCGTCCGCCCCATAGGTAAGGCGCATGGATAAATTTCATTGCATAAGGAAGAAATTCACTGAGATCAGGTTTTTCCGGCTGGTGAAAATCACCCTGGAATGAATAAATGTTTTCGCCAAGCAGGAAACTCCCTGCAATCAGTCCTGGCAAAAGACAGCCGGCCGTAACGGGATATTCCTGTGTAAGCTTCCTGTCTTTGACCATACCGGTAATTCCGCTGCAAAGGCATACAGGATGGGTAGAAATATCCAGAAACTGTGAGTGGGAGAGGGAGGTTGCTTGCGCACTGTTTATCCAGCCTTCATACCGGTCGTGGGTGATCCGGATCCTGTGCCATTCTTTACCTGACTCCAGAATTTCCGCTGTTTCACCAAAGAGCCATTGTGATACAAGTTCGGACTGGGAACGAGGTTCTTTCCGTACGGGGACAATGCTGAGGGTTGAAACTACATACATTACAGGCTTTCAATTACCATTGCGCTGGCGCCTCCGCCTCCGTTGCAAATTCCGGCTGCGCCTATCTTCGCATTGTTCTGCTTAAGTACATGGAGCAGTGTAACGACGATGCGTGCCCCTGAGCAGCCGAGTGGATGCCCCAGGGAAACGGCTCCGCCGTTTACATTCACTTTTTTCGGATCCAGTTTCATTTTTTGCATGTTTACCAGTCCTACCACCGAAAACGCTTCATTGAGTTCGTAAAAATGAACATCCTCCATTTTTAAACCCGCTTTCGCTACCGCTTTGGGCACAGCGAGCGAGGGGGTAGTGGTAAACCATTCCGGAGCCTGTTCTGCATCAGCATAACCCCGGATTTTTGCGAGTGGCTTTAATCCGAGTTGTTCCATTTTCTCTTTACTCATGAGCACCACAGCGGCAGCACCATCATTCATTGTGGAGGCATTAGCGGCTGTAACTGTTCCCTCTTTACTGAACACTGCCCGTAACTCTGGAATCTTGTCGAATTTTACGCTTTTGTATTCCTCGTCCTCCTTGAAAAATACCGGATCTCCTTTCTTCTGAGGAATACCGACGGGAACGATCTCTGCAGTAAATTTTCCGTTTTTCCAGGCGTCGGCGGATCGTTTGTAAGATTCGATGGCAAAATCATCCTGCTCTTTCCGGGAGATATTGCATTCTTTGGCGCACAGGTCTGCAGCTACTCCCATGGCGTAATTATGATAAACATCCGTGAGCCCGTCTTTTGCAAGGCCGTCAATGGCGCTGGCATTTCCGTATTTACTTCCCCAGCGCATGGTGTCCAGATAAAAAGGAACCTGGCTCATATTCTCCATTCCTCCTGCGATCACCACATCGGCGTCGCCTAGTAAAATGGACTGTGCGCCCTGCATAATGGCCTTCATCCCCGAGGCGCATACTTTATTGACCGTCGTACATTGAACATGATCAGGAAGCCCGGCAAATTTGGCGGCCTGGCGGGCGGGTGCCTGTCCCAGGTTGGCTTGTATGACACAGCCCATGATGACTTCCTGTACTTCGCCGGGAGCGAGCCCGATTCTATCCAACGCTCCTTTAATTGCAACAGCCCCCAGGCGGGGTGCAGGTACAGAAGCAAGAGAACCTCCAAAACTTCCAAGAGGAGTACGAACCGCGCTAACTATGAATACTTCTTTTGCCATAAACTAAAAGTTTGGTTTCAGTGTGTATTTGGAATAAAAATCAGCGATAACCTTAACTGCCTCATCGGCCGTATCCACAATGGAAAAAAGATCAAGATCTTCCGCACTTACATTATTTTCCTCGTTCAACATGGTATTGCGGATCCAGTCAAGAAGTCCTTGCCAGTATTTTTTTCCCACCAGTACAGTTGGGAAGTGAGCGATCTTGTTCGTTTGAACCAGCGTGAGGGCTTCGAACAATTCGTCCATGGTTCCAAAACCACCCGGCAAGGCAATAAAACCCTGCGAATACTTCAAAAAGATGGTTTTGCGGACAAAAAAGTAATCGAAGCTGATCAGCTTATCGTAATCGATGTAGGGATTGTGTTTTTGTTCGAAGGGAAGCACGATGTTAAGTCCAACGGATTTTCCCTGGCCGGCTTGTGCGCCCTTGTTGGCCGCTTCCATAATACCCGGGCCTCCGCCGGTGATTACGCCGTAGCCTTCTTTGGTCAGTTTATAGGCGATCTCCTCTGCCAGCTTATAATAGCGGGTGCCGGGCTTTGTACGGGCGGATCCGAAAACAGAGACGCAGGGACCGATACGCGCCATCTTTTCAAATCCCTCCACAAACTCTCCCATGATCTTGAAGAGTTGCCAGGAATCCCGGGCTTTGATTTCACTCCAGTCCTTGGATTCGAATGCCCGTCGGATCTTGTCGTCCTGTTCCGACATCAGGCTGTGGGTTGCTGTTCCTCCATTCTTTTGCGGGCGAGGTCGCGGGCAAAATCAATAAACACCTTATACGCAGGCGTGAAGGTGAATTTTTCTTCCGAACGTTTTTCAATGATTGATCTACGGCTGAGCATATTGATAAAGTTTTTTCTGGAATCTTTATCCTTCAGTTGTTTGTTGGAGTGGATCAGATCAATATAAGCAGAATTGGCAAAGTAATTTTCCACCTGGCTGATTTCGAATTCCGCATAGTTCAGCTCATCAATAAAGTTCTTCCCGTCGCGATCCAGTTCATAGCAGATCAATGCAAAAAATATGCAGATATCGCGGGAGGTGATTTCGCTTGTTTCCGAACTGATGAGGTAGGAGTAGTCTGTGGTAACTTTCAGCTCATAATCGAAAGAGGCCTTAAAGAATTCTGAATAAAATTCTTCCTTTTCGCGGAGTTCAATGAATTCCGGCTCGTTGCGTAACAGGAACTTCCCGTCAAGCAGGCTTTGCACGATGGTTTTGTGATACTTAGAATATTCCATTTTTGTCTACTTTGATCTTTGGTACACGATAGGTCATATTTTCGGTCCGAATCCGGTGTTGGGAGGATTTATCGGGGAACTCCAGTTTCAAGTCCTCCTCAAACAGCAGTGTGGTAAATGCAAAGAATTTTTCTTCGTCGAATACTTCTTGTTTTTCGTTCCATTCTGTCCCGAGAAAATCAAAGAAATCCTCAACGGGGAGCGACTTGTCCAGCTTATCCTTATAGGCTTCGCGGTCGAACAGCCAGGCAGGCTTGCCACTTCCGGCTTCATTGATATATACTTTTTCCACCCGTTCGAATTGTTCCCAGAATTCTGTAGCGTTCAGCTCCATGTGGCGATTGTATACCATGTCGCGTGAGGTTTTGAGCATCTGAGGCACAGGCACATCGAAAGGATCCTTAAGAAACTCGATGAATCCGGAAAGAATGATGGATTCCGTACGAATACGCTCGATCAGCGGTAACAATTCATTGGTAAGGATCTTCGATTGCCGCAGCAAATCGTCGTTGGTCTGCAGCAGAAAGTAATATAATTTTTCGAAGGCCTGGCGTGTTTGTTCTTCACTTACCAGTAATCGTTTCTCGTTAGCGAAATTGGCAATCTCGAAGAGCTTATTGGCGATGGAACTCGTATGGTGGATATCCAGAATTTTATTCATCGGGAGGATATAATATTCTATCCATTCCGATGCCTTCCGGATCTTATCGCGGTAATCTACTTTTTCCATATTGGCCTTCAGCTCCCGGGTCTTAGCGAGCAGCTTGAGGGTATTGTTTTCCACACCTTCAGAGAAATCGCGGGTTTCCGAGGTAAGGTCCGTCAGCCGCTGCATCAGTATGAACTTCTCCTCGTGTACGCCCTTTCGGATTTTCCGGAAAAGTTCTGAGATCGAGTGGTGATACTTCTCGATCGTTTCCGGAAGCATAGGTTTGAATTCATTCATGATGAATTCCAGCAACCCGTAAAACACGGTGCGGAATTCATAATCCGTATTCACATTCTTCAGGATCTTGTACTCAGTGAGCTTTCCTTCGATATCGTGCCCGTGACGTCCGCAGATTTCCTTCAGGGTTTCCTTCCGGATATAACCATCACGCGACTGCGCGTCGAAGAGCTCCTGGATCGGTTCATAATAATGCCAGAGGAAATAGAGTATGGTTTTGGGTTCGGTCCTCATGGCTTAGTTCTCGTTGACGTAGGACGGCGACCGTTCACCGTAAATGGCATTCACATTCTCGGAGATCGTGATCTTTCCCTTCTGCGGATAGATCATGTAATACTTGCTGAAGCCCGGAACGGGGTCGGGTGCTGCAAAGATGGGAATGAACTGATGCTGCCTGCAGAATTTAACAAGCTCCGGACGATTGTGTTTGTCGATGGTGGCTACCTCGTCAATAAACAGGGCGATCTTGTTCTCTGTGTCGTGAAGGGCCAGGCGGTTGATGATGCTCATGATGATCACCAGGCGGATCATCCGGTCCGTACCATCGGATTCTACCTGATGGGCCAGATCCACTTTCTTGATGGTTCCTTTGATGTCGAGATGTAATTCTATATCAAATAGTTCATCAAAAGAAATCTTTCTGGAATTGTCCAGGTACTGACTCAGGATCTTCAGGTTTTCACTTTCATGATCGAGTTCAAGGATGAGCTGATCTGTGAATTCCTGGATCACAGAAATCGCTTTGATTTCATCCAGAAGCTTTTTATTGTCGACCAGTTCGATGCGTAGCGACTCAATATCTGAGATGCGCGTTTTACTCAGACCATAGTTGAATTTATTGTAGATATAACTCTTGAACTCTTCATACCGGCGGAGGAGGGTATAAGCCGGATTGGCGAATTGTGTGGATATGGACTTCAGCAGTCCGTCGATACTCCGCTCTTTGTCGCCAACACACGCAATTTCCTCCTCAAGGAATTTGATAAAGAGTTCCTCGTCGGCAATATTGCTGTCGATTCGGTACCTCAGATCATGGAATGCTGCATCCTTTTTGGATTTGAGGTCGGCACGATCGTGTTGGTGTACTTTGATTTTATTGTAAAGCGCTTCCAGTGCTTCATTGCTCTCGTATTCTGCCGGTTCGATATTCATTTCCTCAAGTTCCAGCTTTTGGTGCTTAAGTTCACGGGCGCGCTCCTCCAGTGCCAGTTTTTCCCGTAGCAATTCATCCAATGACTCTTCCTTTCTAACGCTTTCCTGTTTCACATCGGAGAGTTCCCTTTCCAGCTTACTTTTCTCATCTGTAAGTTTATCCAGCTCTGCTTTGATGCTGTTCAGCTGTGTTTCCAGCTTGGGTTTATTCCGGATACGCCGAAGCTTTTCGTTAATCAGGTCGATTTCTGATTTTACCTGCGTGAGATCCTTCTGAGCTTTGTCAAGATCCTTCACTACTTTATAGATTTTCTGAAGGCTGTCTCTTTCTTTGGTTTTATATTCAAGCTCCGATTTGATTTCTTCCGCACTCCGGAATTCTTCAAGCTCCAGGTTTTTGGAAATGTCAATTTCTCCGTCGAAAATCTTAAGCGTTTTACCCTTTTTTGTGATTTTGGAAACCACCTGTTTGCCGGGCAGGGATTTCATTTGTTCAGAAAAAACCGAGTTCATCAGTTTCCGGACTTCCGGCTGATCCGAAATCTGATTGATGAGAAGGTCCTCGTAGTTCTTGATCTGCGTTGCAAGCTGATCAATTTCAGCATCAAGGGCAGCAATCCTTCCTTTCAGTTGGTCTGCGGTATAGTTTTGATTCTCGATCTGGGTAACAGACACTTCGATTTCTTTTCTCTTTTTATCCAGGTTCTCCAGCGCTTCCAGTAAAAACTTTTCCGGCTCAAAGGCATTGATCTCTTTAAGTTCTTTGTCGAGATGGTCAAAGAACTGCGCCTTATTCCGTACATCGGAGATCTTCTCTCCCATTCGTTGGTTCAGCTCATTTTCTCTTGGCTTCAACACTTCATGCAGCTCCGTTTTTACTTTAGTAATGTCGGTGTCTTTCTTAATTGCCTTTTGTTCCAGTTCGGGAACGATTTTGGCGTAATTATGGTTAAATGCGTAAAGAAGTTCCCGGACCACATTGGTTTTTGAGTTGTACAGGTTCACCTTGTCACGGAAAGCCAGAAAATCTTCTTTAATATGCCGGATTGCACGGATCTGCTGATTGATTTTCAGTAGATCTGCGATATCTTTTTTATTCTTTTGGGAAAAATTCAGGTTATCGTTCTCCCTGTTATCGGAAATGATGAGTGCTTCCTTGAGCGACTTATTATTGATCAGCTTTGTATTGATCAGGTAGCGGTAAACTTTGGAAAAATTATTCGAGAGGCCTTCCGTTTTTACGGTGTCTTCCAGCCACACCACCGAATTGTTCTTTCTTCCACGTTGGTAGACGTAATTAAAAACATCCGTCTTGGTACGAAACTGCATGGGAGGGAACCCTTCGTTGGAGAGCGTTTCTTTGATCTCATCAAAGTCCATGAGTCGTTGTCCCCCTTTCTCCGTCACAAAGAAATGTTCCTCACGGTAAGGAGTTTCGAATTTGAAATACTCCAGCTCACCTTCGCTGTCGCGCTTTACCAGAATGCAGTAATGTCCTTTTTTGGTGACTTCAAAAACAATAAACGAGTTATTGGGACTAGGAAAATAGTGGTGGATCGTGTCTTTATCGCCCCGGCGGTTTCCGGAGAAGGTCATTTTATTCCCATCCACAATGAATAGAAAGTTGAGGGCGTAGATGAGGGTAGATTTCCCGATGTTATTCGGTCCAACCAATTGCAGGGAATCGCAGTCGTCCATGCGAATCTCTGCTTTTCCATATAATTTGGAGTTAAGTACTACAATTCTGCTCAGCATAAAATGGTGATATTTAGGTGGTTCACCCGGCTTATAGGCCGGATTTCATTGCCCCGCTAAATTAACAGAATGAGGGTGCAGAACCCGGAAGGATTATCCACAAAAATGAGGCATTGTTAATAACTGATTCGGAGGTTTTCAACAGGACTCAGGCCTTGACTTAAAGTATTTCTTTAATATGGTTGTAGTGCCGGAAATTGGATTATAACTCCCTCATTTTTTAGCCTTTATGACAATTTGACTGTGTATATTTGACCGCTTGTCATGTTTTCCTCAATGGTCAGTATTTTGATAATTAAAGGAAAAAATTTGTAATAGAATGCAAGAGCAAAAGGAAGAAAAGGGTCAGCCTCTGGAGGAGCAATCTCCGGTGGAGGAGCAGAATGTTACACCTGAGACGAGGTTAGCGGAGATAAATGATAAATACATTCGCCTCTATTCCGAATTCGACAATTTTAAGAAGCGCTCTCTGAAGGAGCGGGTCGAATTTGCGAAATTTGCGGCAGAGGAGGCGATTACCGCCATTCTACCGGTTTTGGATGATTTGGAACGGGCACTGAAAGTTGGCCAGAATAGTTCGGACCCAAAATTTGTGGAGGGTATTCAGCTGATCCACCATAAATTTCTTAACGCACTAAAGCAAAAAGGAGTAGAGGAGATTAAAGCGGAACAAGAGGATTTTAATACGGATATTCACGAAGCCATTACGAATATTCCGGCTCCTTCGGAAGACAAGAAGGGTAAGGTTATTGAATGTGTGGAGAAGGGATATTATTTAAACGGCAAGGTTATCCGATTCGCAAAAGTAGTGGTAGGGATATAGCCTGCTGATAAATGAATCTATGAGTAAAAGAGATTTCTACGATGTTTTAGGTGTTCCGAAAGGAGCCACTTCCGACGAAATTAAAAAAGCGTATCGGAAAAAGGCCATTGAATTCCATCCGGATAAGAATCCCGGCAACAAGGATGCGGAAGAGAAGTTCAAGGAAGCAGCGGAAGCGTATGATGTGCTGAGCAACGCGGATAAAAAATCACGCTACGATCAGTTCGGGCATGCCGGAATGGGTGGGAACGGAGGAGCGCACGGCTATGGTGGCGGAATGAACATGGATGATATTTTCTCACAGTTCGGAGATATTTTCGGTGGGCATTTTGGTTTCGGCGGAGGGGGCGGACGACGCGTGAACCGGGGTTCAAACCTGCGTATAAAGGTTAAATTAACGCTTGAAGAGATTGCTTCGGGGGTCGAAAAAAAGATTAAAGTCAACAAATATGTTGCCTGCGAGCCCTGTAAAGGCACAGGTGCCAAGGCGGGATCCGGATTTAATTCCTGTGGAACGTGCAAAGGTTCCGGAGTTGTGATGCGCGTGACTAGCACCTTCCTGGGCCGAATGCAAACGACCACCACCTGTCCGGATTGTGGAGGAGAAGGTCAAACGATCAAAGACCGATGTACGAAATGTCACAGTGATGGTATTATCAGAGGTGAGGAGGTGATCAGCATTAATATTCCTGCCGGAGTAGGGGAGGGGATGCAACTTTCTGTTGGTGGAAAGGGAAATGCCGCGGCACGCGGCGGTGTGAACGGCGATCTGATCGTAGTGATCGAAGAGCAGGAACATGAACACCTCGTGCGGGAAGGCAATCATCTCCTTTATGATCTTCATATCAGCATTCCGGACGCCGCGCTCGGAACTTCCTGCGAAATTCCCACCCTTGACGGAAAGGCGAAGATTAAAGTAGAACCGGGCACACAAGGAGGAAAAGTGCTTCGCCTGAAAGGCAAAGGTATTCCGGATATCAACGGCTATGGCAAAGGAGACTTGTTGGTCAGTGTGAATATTTATACTCCTGCACATTTGTCTGCAGAGGAAAAAAAGATAATGGAAAAACTGAAGGATTCCAAGAACTTCAAACCCGATCCCGCCAAAAACGAAAGAAGCTTTTTCGATCGGATGAGGGAGTACTTTGAATGAGCACCCCGATTATTTCCACCGAGAACGTTGTGAAACGATTTGCCGGGCATACCGCCCTGGATGATATAAGTATTTCTGTGCCGGAAGGGAGCATTTACGGCCTGCTGGGCCCTAATGGTGCAGGAAAAACAACACTAATCCGGATTATCAATCAGATTACCGGACCCGACTCGGGTGTGGTACTTTTTAAGGGCGAAAGGCTAAATCCCGGCCACGGCGAACAGATCGGCTACCTGCCGGAAGAACGCGGCCTGTATAAGAAAATGAAAGTGGGAGAGCAATTGTTGTACCTGGCCAGGTTGAAAGGGCTCAGCCGGAAGGAAGCAATGAACCGGCTTCAGTACTGGTTCGAGAAATTTGAAATAACCGGCTGGTGGCATAAAAAGGTAGAGGAACTGTCAAAAGGAATGGCGCAAAAGGTTCAGTTTATTGTGACCGTGCTTCACGAGCCTAAGCTTCTGATTCTCGACGAGCCATTTTCTGGTTTTGATCCCATCAACGCTTCCCTGATCAGGAATGAGATCATGGAGCTGCAGCGGAAGGGCGCTACGGTGATTTTTTCTACACACAATATGGGAAGTGTCGAGGAACTTTGTGATCAGATTGCACTGATTAACCGGTCAAAAAAAATCCTGGAAGGTTCTGTCAGGGAAATCAAAAATAAATACAGGATGAATGTGTACGAAGTGGAGTTTACAGGCAACTGGATCGGGTTTGCGAACGCCCTGTGGTCGGGAGCGGAATTGATGGAAAAATCCGAAGACGCAGAACTTAAAAAGGCTAAGATCCGGCTCCGTAATGATCATACACCCAATGATCTGTTGAACGCGATCCTGCCTTTCGCAAAAATCCATGCGCTTCACGAAGTGATTCCCAACATGAATGATATTTTTATTAAGTGTGTCACCGACGGAAACGCAGGTAGTCACTCAGCTTTCACCGAATGAGCAGAGCTAAAAATAAGATCGGAATCATTATTCAGCGGGAATATTTTTCACGCGTGCTGAAAAAGTCATTCTGGATTATGTCTTTCCTGCCACCGATTCTGATCACCGGGCTTTTCGGACTGATCATTTATTTTGCGCTTCAGGATACCTCGGTAAGCAGGGTGGCGGTTGTCAACGAAAGCCCCATCTACTCAAAGGAAGATTTTAAAAACACATCGTACGTGCATTACGATTATGTTGAAGGATTGTCGGAAAACGAAGGTAAAAAGCTCCTCTACGCTTCTGATTATACCGCTTTTCTGTGGATCCCGCCCGGACAAGGGGTGCTAACGGGTCATGTGAATATGTATTACAAAAAGCAGCCCGGAATCATTATTGAGGGTACGATCCGATCTAATCTGGAAAATGTACTGTATAATTTTCTTCTTGAACAGGACAGTATTGATCCCCAAAAAGTAGCTAATGCACGAAAGCCCGTACGAATGGTAACCCAGAAGATCGACGAGCAGGGTAATGAGAAGACAATCAGCTCCGAAGTGAATATGTTCATCGGTTTCGGAAGCGCGATCCTGATATATATGTTCATTTTTCTATATGGGGTTCAGGTAATGCGGGGAGTGATCGAGGAGAAAACGAACAGGATTGTAGAGGTCATAGTAAGTTCCGTAAAACCTTTTCAACTGATGCTTGGAAAGATCATTGGCGTTTCACTGGTTGGTCTCACGCAACTGTTGTTATGGGGAGCACTTACAGGAATACTTGTTTCTTTTACGGGCGGAATGATTGCCGACAATCCCGACCTGGTTCTTCAGCAGGTGCAGCCAAAGCAGGAGATTATTAAAATGGGTGCCAATGTAAACGCGCTGGATCTGACACCGGAAAGAAGGGATGATCCAAAAAATACCATTGCAAATATCTACAGTGCGCTTGCGAATCAAAATATTCCTTTGCTCGTAGTGTCATTCCTGTTCTATTTTCTTGGCGGATATTTGTTGTATGGCGCATTTTTCGCGGCCTTTGGCAGCGCGGTTGACAGTGAAACAGATACGCAGCAATTTATGCTGCCGGTTTCCATTCCGCTAATCATGGGATTTATGGCAGCACAATTCGTGATGCAGAACCCCGAGGGATCAGTTGGTTTTTGGCTTTCTATATTCCCCCTTACCTCCCCGGTTGTTATGATGGTTCGCCTGCCCTTCGGGGTTCCCGGATGGGAACTGGCTTTGTCCATGTTCCTTCTGGTCATTGCATTTGTATTTACTACCTGGCTGGCCGGAAGAATTTATCGCACTGGAATTCTCATGTACGGAAAGAAAACAACGTGGAAGGAATTAGGTAAATGGTTATTTTATAAAGGATGATCGTCGGCATTATTGATCTGGGTACCAATACTTTTAATCTGTTGATTGTTGAATCGAACAGGGAAGAGCAGAAACGTCTGTTCAAGACAAAGATACCGGTGAGGCTGGGGGAAGGTGGGATGGAAAAGAAGAATATTCAACCGGCCGCCTTTGAGCGGGGGATTTCTGCACTGAAACAATTCAAGGACATTGGAAAAGCAAGAGGAGTACAGAACTGGGTTGCCTATGGTACCTCCGCACTTCGAACCGCCAAGAATGCAGCAAAATTTATTGCTGAGGCAAAAAAGCTAACCGGATTGGAAATTACAATCATTCCGGGTTTCAAAGAAGCGGAATTCATCTACCGCGGAGTGAAGGCCGGGATTGAAATAGGAGAGGAGCCCGTTCTTATTCTGGACATCGGCGGAGGAAGTAATGAATTTATTATTGCCAACAGTAAGGAGGTATTCTGGAAGGAGAGTGTTGATCTCGGGATGCAACGGCTAATGGAAAAATTTAAGATCAAGGATCCGTTCAATGAGACCGTACAGGAAAAACTGACTGCCCACTTTGACGCTTTCCTGAAAAATCTGGAAACGGCCATTGCCCTTCACAAGCCGAAAGTACTCATCGGCGCAGCCGGATCATTTGAATCCTTTGTGCTTATTCTGAATAACGCAGATAAGTTTTCTGATGTTGCCGGGAAGAATTCCTACTGCGACATTGACATTAAAAAGTTCATGCTTCTGGAGGAACAACTGCGGAGTTCAAAACATGCCGAGCGCGAAAAAATGAAAGGACTGGAGTCTTTCCGCGTAGACGCCATTGTGCCGGCGGCATTCTTCACGAGGTACATTTTAAAAAAATGTAACCTGCGCCAATTCCGTATGACTACTCATAGTCTGAAGGACGGAATTGACACAGGCCGGATGATTTTTAAGCCGGTTAGGATCTGATGCCTTGTCCGAAGGCTATAATTTTTTATACACACTTGTTCCAATGAATTTCTGGCTGCATTGGTATTCTTTCAGCCGGAGTTCGGAGGAAGAGGCTTTGAGTACCTCCATCTCCCTGGGATCAATGGTTACCGCCGGATCATCAGGCATATCTTTGCAATCGTAAAATTTTAGCGTGGAAGTGCCGCGAAAAGTCCATTTGCCCATCTCAATAACCTTCCCCTTAAGTTTGATGGAATAAGTACTGTCCTTGCTGATCTGAAGCATGGGAAGATGTATCCCAAAATCACATTCATGCTCCACATCTTTGTCCTTTCCCTTCACCATCTCCTTGATGATGTAGGTGTGCTTGTCCATTTTCCATAAGCCAACAAGGTTATGTGGGTCAATAGCTTTTTGTGTGAAAGCGAACAGGAGAAGTCCGCCTATGGAGTATAAGAATAGCTTTTTCATTTCCCGAATGTACGATTTCAACGCATGGATATGCAAAATCGGTGACGTTAAGCTTATTCGCCGGCCGGTATGTATTTTATCCGCGGGCAGCAGGTACATACCTTACCGCCATTCCACCCTGCTTTGCCTCAATTATTTGGCTATGAAGGAACTGCCGCCCACTTACCTGGAGACGCACCCACCTGCCCACTTTTTTCTTACTTTTACCCTTCACTAATCAAGCGGAATGCCTCGAATTCTCATCATTGACGACGAAAAAAGTATCCGGAAAACACTCAGGGAAATACTTGAGTACGAGAACTTTAAGGTTGATGAAGCGCAGGATGGTCTGGAGGGATTGACCCTGGCTCAAAAGGAAAAGTTTGATATCGTGCTCTGCGACATCAAAATGCCGAAAATGGATGGAATGGAAGTGCTTGAAAAGCTCATGACTTCTAATCCCGACACACCCGTAGTCATGATCTCCGGACACGGGAATATTGAAACGGCTGTTGAGTCGGTGAAAATCGGGGCTTACGATTTTATTCAAAAGCCTTTGGACCTGAATCGCCTGCTGGTGACTATCCGTAATGCGATGGATAAAAGTTCCCTTGTTACGGAGACTAAAACCCTCAAGAAGAAAATCAGCAAAACATTCGATATGATCGGCGATTCAAAAGGAATTGCGCAGATCAAGGAAATGATCGAACGTGTTGCACCTACCGACGCCCGTGTATTAATCACCGGAGAGAATGGAACAGGCAAGGAGTTGGTAGCGCGCTGGATTCATGAAAAGTCAAACCGTTCCAACGGACCAATGGTGGAAGTGAATTGCGCCGCCATACCTTCAGAACTTATAGAATCTGAACTGTTTGGTCATGAAAAGGGAGCTTTTACATCTGCAGTAGCTCAACGCAAGGGAAAGTTTGAAGTGGCTGAAGGTGGCACCTTGTTCCTGGATGAAATCGGAGATATGTCGCTCTCCGCACAGGCAAAAGTTTTGCGCGCCTTACAGGAAAATAAAATAACACGGGTGGGGGGCGATAAAGAAATTAAAGTGAATGTGCGCGTCATCGCAGCAACAAACAAAGATCTGCAGAAGGAGATTAAAGAAGGTAGATTCAGAGAAGACCTGTATCATCGATTATCAGTGATTCTGATTCACGTTCCTTCCCTGAACGACCGGCGTGATGATATTCCTCTGTTGGTGGAGCACTTCTCACGCATCATCGTAGATGAGCAGGGTATGCAACCCAAGACCTTCACCAAAGAATGTATCAGGGAACTACAAAAACTGAACTGGACCGGTAATATCAGAGAACTGCGAAATGTTGTTGAACGCTTGCTGATTCTGTGTGACAAGCAAATCAGCGACAAGGATGTTCAGCAGTATGTAAAAAAGTGAGGCCTTGATGCTTCTCGGCCCGACAATATATAATTGCTCTTATGTTTGAAAGTTTAAGTGATAAATTAGAAAGGGCCTTCAAGGTTTTAAAAGGTCAGGGGAAGATCAGCGAGGTCAACGTTTCTGAAACGCTGAAGGAGATCCGCAAAGCCCTTCTGGATGCAGACGTTAATTATAAAGTAGCCAAGACATTTACAGACACTGTTAAAGAAAAGGCACTGGGGCAACAGGTACTGACTGCCGTTTCACCCGGACAGTTGCTTACCAAGATCACCCATGATGAACTTACGGCGCTGATGGGTGGCCAGAAAAGCGATATCAACCTCACTCATTCTCCTTCCGTGATCCTGATGAGCGGGTTGCAGGGCTCTGGTAAAACAACGTTCTCAGGTAAACTCGCACAGTATTTAAAATCAAAGAAGGGACGAAATCCTCTTCTTGTGGCCTGCGACGTTTACCGTCCCGCCGCTATTGATCAATTACATGTTCTCGGAGAGCAACTGGAGATTCCTGTGTTTTCTGATCGGGAGAGCAAGGACCCGGTGAGTATCGCAAAGAGGGGTGTACAGCAGGCGATGGACAATCAGCATACGGTTGTTATCATTGATACCGCCGGCCGGTTGGCTGTAGATGAGGAAATGATGAACGAAATTGCAGAGCTGAAACGCGCGCTAAAGCCGGACGAAATTCTCTTTGTGGTGGATGCAATGACCGGACAGGATGCGGTAAATACGGCTAAAGCGTTTAATGACCGTCTGGATTTCAGTGGAGTGGTGCTTACAAAGATGGATGGTGATACGCGAGGCGGAGCGGCTCTGAGTATTAAGAGTGTCGTAAATAAACCCATCAAATTTGTTGGAACAGGGGAGAAGATGGATGCGCTGGATGTTTTCTATCCTGAGCGTATGGCCGATCGTATTCTTGGGATGGGCGATATTGTTACTCTGGTGGAAAAGGCACAGGAGCAGTACAATGCCGAAGAAGCAAGAAAGCTACAGAAGAAGATTGCCAAAAACCAGTTCTCATTCAATGATTTTCTTTCCCAGTTACAACAGATAAAGAAAATGGGGAACATGAAAGATTTGGTGAGCATGATCCCCGGCGTAGGAAAAGCGTTGAAGGATGTAGAAATAAACGATGATGCCTTCAAGCATATCGAAGCGATCATTCATTCGATGACCCCGAAGGAGAGGGAAAATCCGGATGTGATCAATGGCTCACGAAAAACCCGAATCTCCCGTGGCAGCGGCAGAAGCATTCAGGAAGTAAATAAATTGCTCAAACAATTTGAAGATACACGTAAAATGATGCGCATGATGAGCAATAAAGATCAGATGGCAAAAATGATGCGTAATATGCCCAGACGATGACCATACTCGACGGAAAGAAAACATCCCAGGACATTCAGCAGGAAATTGCTGCAGAGGTGAAAAAGATAACAGAGACAGGGAAGCGTCCTCCGCACCTGGCTGCTATTCTGGTAGGTAATGACGGAGCCAGTGAGACCTATGTTACATCCAAAGTTGCTACCTGCGAAAAAGTAGGTTTCCGCTCAACCCTTATTCGCCTTCCGGCCAGTACCACCGAAGCTGAATTGCTGAATAAAATTCGTGAGCTGAATGTGGATGAATCACTGGACGGTTTTATTGTGCAGCTGCCGCTTCCCAGGCATATTTCTGAAAAGAAAGTTATTGAAACAGTGGCACCCTCTAAGGATGTTGATGGTTTTCATGCGGAAAGTGTTGGAAAAATGGCACTCAACCTTCCGACCTTTTTACCAGCCACCCCTTACGGCATTCTTCAGTTGCTGGAGCGTTATAAAGTTCCTACGGAAGGAAAACATTGTGTGGTGATCGGCAGAAGCCATATTGTGGGATCACCCATGAGTATTCTTATGTCAAGAAACGGATATCCCGGAAACTGTACTGTAACAATCACACATTCTAAAACCAGGAATCTGAAAGATATTTGCCTGCAGGGCGATATTATCATCGCAGCACTGGGGAAGCCGGAGTTCCTGAAAGCGGACATGGTGAAGGAGGGCGCGGTAGTAATTGATGTGGGAATAACCCGAATCGCTGACGCATCCAAGAAAAGCGGATTCGCCCTGAAAGGAGATGTGGATTATCACGGGGTAGCTCCCAAATGCTCTTTTATCACTCCCGTTCCGGGTGG
The DNA here is from genome assembly GCA_020852255.1 of Bacteroidia bacterium. Taxonomy (NCBI): domain Bacteria; kingdom Pseudomonadati; phylum Bacteroidota; class Bacteroidia; species Bacteroidia bacterium. Next base: position 197,003 of record JADZBD010000007.1, read on the forward strand.
TGTCGGTCCTATGACCATTGCCAGCCTGCTGATGAATACGCTGCTGAGTTATAAATTAAAAAACTGATCAGGTCTTCTTCCCACTCCTGTTCAGCATCCTTTCTACCATTTTTTCAGAAGGCATAAGACCCTGCTGAATACGGCGGGCATAAAGAATGCTGTCGGTAATGTCCTTGTTCTTTTCTTCAATGATCATTTTGGCCAATTCAATCTCCTTCTTTTGCCTGGCCAGTTCCTGATTATCCTTCCGTTTCCTCAAAAATCCACGCAACGCCACCACGGCCATTCCTACCACCAGGACAATTATTACGATGAGAAATATCCGGAAGTATCGTTCTTTTGCCAGTTTTTCATCGTCCAGCAGCTTCTGATTCGCGAGTCTTTCAATTTCAAGCTCTTTCTTGTCGTTCTCATATTTCGCGTTCATCTCTTCTACCAATGACTGGGATTCTTTCGTGATAAGTGTGTCTCGTAATTCGGCGTAACGTGACATATAGGAATAAGCGTTTTTAAAATCACCCTTAAGGCCGTATACACGGGCCATTCCTTTCAGATTGTAAAGTTTGGCATCCGGAATATTCAGGCTGTCGTGCAGGTGCATTGAAATCCGGTAATATTTCATTGCCTCGTCGTGCCTGCCGTCGTCGGCAAGTATATCCGCAAGATTATTGTAAAAACCGCCCAACTCTTTCATGTTTCCGGTTTTCTCGCAGATACTGATGCCTTTCCGGATAAAATATAATGCGGAGTCTTTCATGCCCAGTTTCAGATAACAGGTGGACAGGTTGGTGTATGCAACGGCTAAACCAATACTGTCTCCTAGTTTTGAGTGTATACCTATGGCATCCCACAGGTAGCGTTGGCTCTCTCTGTATTTACCGGTATTTTCCAACCCAACGGCTAGATTGGCAAGCAGAATACCCAGGTAGTAGTTGTTATTAATCTGTTTCAGCAGAGGCACGGCCTGCTCCCAGTATTCCACCGCTTTAGAAAGATTTTTCTGGTAGTAATATATGTTCCCCAGGTTAACGAGGGGGAGAAAGCGCTGATCACTTTTTACATCTTCAAATATCTTCAGTGAACGAACCAACGCCTCGTTGGCTTCTGTGTATTTGCCCATCCCGATGTAAATATTTCCTATCCCGTTATATTCCCGTGCGGCCAATAATTTATCTCCCAGCTGTATGGCCAGATCGCGCGCCTTGAGATAATGTTGAAGCGCACCTTTCATGTCGTTGAGATAATCAAGTGCCAGCCCTTTAAAATGATAGGCATTGGTCAGACTCCTGAGGTCGCCGGTTTGTTCAGCCAGCTGGAGCGCACGTTCAGCTACGGCCAATGCGCTGTCGGGCTGCGAATGGGTATAAAGATCGCTTAGTTTGCAGAGTAAATGAACCCGCTGAGTGTCACTCTCCGCTTTTGCAATATCTGTTCGCAGCACTTGTTCCGGCTGCTGCGCCGTCAGTGGAAAATACAGAATGCACAGTAGTAATGGCAACAGGTGCTTCATCCTTGTAAACTTAGCGATTGTTTTAACTTGGCCGACGATTACCATCAGAATCCTCTCCCGAATTTCACTATCTTTATAAAGTATGGCCGTGCGAATCAAGACTGATGACCTGATGAGTGAGGGATTGGTGTTGCCTGTTATGGAAGAGTTTTATTCCATTCAGGGCGAAGGCTTCCATGCCGGGAAGGCGGCTTATTTTATTCGTATCGGCGGGTGTGATGTTGGATGCCACTGGTGCGACGTCAAGGAAAGCTGGGAGCCAGCCGCTTTTCCGCCGCAGGAAATATACCCGGTTATCGAAAGAGCTGCAGCCTGCCCGGCGAAAACCGCGGTGATCACAGGAGGCGAACCCTGTATCTGGCATTTGGAGCCCCTTACTGCAGGATTGCGTAAAATGAAACTTAAAACCCATCTGGAAACTTCCGGTGCTTATTCCCTGAGTGGTGAATGGGACTGGATATGCCTTTCTCCGAAAAAAACTTTTTCAGTTCGTTCTGAATGGTACGATGTGGCACACGAATTGAAGGTAATTATTCATAACCGGCATGATCTGGAATGGGCGGAATTACAGGCCGAAAAGGTTAACTCCGCTGCGTACCTATTCCTGCAGCCGGAATGGTCGAAACGGGAGGAAACGATGCCTATGATTGTATCATTCATTCTTAAAAACCCGAAGTGGAATGTCTCTTTACAAACCCATAAATATCTCGGTATCCCCTGAACTGCGATCCATGAATTCGATTGATATGTTAAAGCACCTCCTCCTCCTGATCATCCTCTTTCCGGCTATAGCCTGCAAAGCACAGCCTCCCGGAGAATACTCCACGTCTGATAAAAAAGCACTTAAACTGTACCAGGATGCCAGAAAGGCATACAACGAACAGCGGCTCAGTGACGCGGAAAGCGGGCTCAGGAAAGCGGTGGAAAGAGTACCGGAATTTATTGAAGCCTGGACAATGCTTGGTTATGTTTACGCAGAACAAAAGAAGACGGATCTCTCTATTGAAGCGTTAACTACTGCAGTTCAACTGAATCCCGGATTCCGCTATGGAGAGAACGTGTTTACGCTGGCAAGACTGCAGATGAGTGTGGGAAAATACGGGGATGCGAAAAAAAATTATGAGAAATACAGGCAAATGCCGAAACAGAATCCCAAATTCGCCCCTTACGTAGAGATGGATATTCAGTGCTGTGAATTCGCGATCGGTGCCATGCAGCACCCGGTTCCTTTTAAACCCGTGAATATGGGACCCGAGATCAATACCAAAGATTATGAATATTTTCCCACTGTTACTGCCGATGATCAGCTCTTCCTTTTTACCAGAAATATCCGTACCGTTAAGGAGGATAACAGTACCCATATGCAGGAAGATTTTTTCTATTCAAAAAAGGAAAACGGGAAATGGACCCCGTCTGTCAGTGTCGGAAATAATATCAATACGCCAACCATGAATGAAGGAGCACCGAATCTTTCCAGCGATGGGAATATCCTCTTTTTTGTTGTTTGTCCGGACATGATGGGATACGGGGAAAACCGAAAAGGATTCGGCAGTTGCGATATTTTCTTTTCAATGAAAAACGGAGAGAAGTGGGTAAAGGCTCAGAATGCTGGCTCGCCGCTCAATTCGGGTCACTGGGAGTCCCAGCCCTCATTCTCTTCCGATGGGCGCACAATGTATTTCACAAAAGGCATCAAAGGTGAATATGAGCGCCAGGACGATATTTATATGTGTACACTTGATGAGAACGGAAAATGGAGCGCTCCGCAAAAACTCGGTCCTAATGTTAATACCCCTGGTACAGAGGAATCCGTATTTATTCATCCTGATAACCAGACCTTGTATTTTTCCAGCGACGGAAGAGTGGGTATGGGCGGGATGGATATTTATATGTGCAGGCGTCAGCCCGACGGCAACTGGGGACCTGCGGTGAACCTCGGCTATCCTATCAACACCTGTGCAGATGAGAACAGCCTTCTGGTTGGTGGTTCCGGCGAAATCGCGTATTTCGCTTCCGATCGTGAAGGAGGATACGGCGGCCTGGATCTGTATTTTTTTGAACTCGATAAATCATTGCAGCCGGAGAAGATATCCTATATGAAGGGGAAGGTCTATGATAAAAAGACCGGTAAGCCACTGGATGCAGCTTTCGAACTTATTGATCTGGAAACCGGTCTGCCGGTAGTACGCTCCAATTCCAACCCTGGGAACGGTCAGTTCCTGATTACTTTGCCGCCCAATAAAAACTACGCACTGAATGTGTCTAAAGACGGCTACAATTTCTATTCGGAGAATTTTTCATTTAAAGAATCACCGGCGGATAAACCCTTTTTGGTCGATGTTCCACTCGTGAAACCCGAAGACGCCTCGGGAGAAATTGTGGAGCTTAAGAATGTTTTTTTTGAAACTGCCAAATGGGATCTGAAGCCAACCAGTAAATACGAGTTGGACAAACTGGCGGAGTTTTTGCAAAAGCATAACACGGTAAAAATTGAGTTACGCGGTCATACCGATAATGTGGGCGACGACAAATCCAATTTGATTTTGTCTGATAACCGGGCGAAGGCAGTATACCAATACCTCGTTTCAAAAGGAATTGATAAATCTCGGTTGTCCTGGAAAGGATTTGGTGAAACACTTCCAAAAACTACCAATGATACACCGGAAGGACGTGCACAGAACCGACGGACAGAATACAGGATACTATGAACACCCCGTCCCTCGTCCTTTTATTTTTTCTTTTCCCCGCATCCTTCTTTTCATCCTCGCAGATAGATTCCACGGTGATTTACCTGGTGGGTGATGCCGGCAATGATACTGCTCCTGGAAAGGCTCTGCTGGCGCTGAAGAAACGAATTGTAAAAGATACATCAGCTACTATAATCTTTTTAGGCGATAATGTTTATCCTCATGGAATGAATGAACAGATCGCAGATGGAAAAATCACGCCGGAAGAAAAAAAGATGATGGCCCAGTTGTCGGTGCTCAAGGGTCACAGGGGCTCTGTGTATATGATTCCAGGGAACCACGACTGGAAAGCACAGCGACGGAACGGCGCCGTATGGATACAGAATCAGGAGCAGTGGGTCAACGCTTATCTGCGTGACAGTCTGAAAGTGAATGGTGCGTATTTGCCCTCCGGAGCTTTGCCGGGTCCGCATTCGGTGCTGCTTTCTCCGGGCCTCCGCTTATTTATTATCGATTCTCAGTGGTTTATACAGAAACGGTCACACAAGAAGGTTGGTACGTTGGCTGGTAAAAGTAAAAGAGAGACGGAGGAGTTTTTCTGGACTACACTGGAAGCGGAAATACTTGCCGCGGTTCTTCGGGGAGAGCAATTGATCTTTGCAGCACATCATCCCCTGATCAGCGCAGGGACGCATGGAGCACCAATGAAATTGGTGCGCTTTATGGTTAATTATACTCCTTTTCAAATCTTTGGATTGATGGGAGCGAATCGGGTGCTCTCCCAGAATGTTAATCAGCCCGGATATAAAAATTACAAGGACCGGCTGAATGGCTTGCTGAAAGAATCCGGTAAAAGTCATATCCTCGTCGCAGGGCATGATCATAATTTTCAGGTCTGGAAAATGGAGTGGGGGACACAGATTATTTCAGGGAGCGGAAGCAAGAATTCCAAATTCAGAAAGCACTACCTGCATGATCCGCGATTGCTTGAAAGAAATGATTCGGACGAGGGTTTCACACGACTCGTGATTCGAACGATCGATGGGACACAAATTCTTTCTTACGAGTTTTTAACTAATTGAAATACAGCTAATTGTGTTTTTTTGACAAAAGCGAAACTTTCATGCCGCGGGAGGTGTCTTAATAGTAGACACCTAAGCCCCTCGCGATGCTCTATCTCAGATTATTCTTAACCGCACTGTTTTTTGCTTTTTCTTTTCCGTCTGCTTTTGCCCAGAGTACTACGGAAAATGATTGTAACATGAATGGCGGAGCCTGTCATCTCTATTCTCCTCTTCATACTACTCCGAATTCTCCGCAAAACGGAAACGGTACGCTGGGCCAGATTTTTAATATGAGCAAATGCGGTCTGAATTACGTTCACGCCGAGCGCGTGCTTTGGAAACGTATGTCCAGCAATCCTCCAATTGTTGGCGCCAACCAGCCTGCTACTTTTACTATAAGTGGAATTCCCACCTGTCGCACCATCGAACGAGCATACATCTACGCCAGTATGAGTGGCACGCAAATTCCGCTGAATATTACTATTGTTAACCCTTCGATGGTTTCAAATACCTATCCTGCCGTGGTGATTGGAACAGGAGCCGACAAATGCTGGGGATATGGTGGAACCACTTCCTATCGCGTAGATGTTACGGCGGCCATTACCGGAAACGGAAATTATGTTATCAGCGGATTTCCTACGAACCCGCCTACGCCTCAGAAGGACACCGACGGAGCATCCCTTTTGATTATCTTCTCCGATCCCACTGCAAATTATCAAGGACATATGGTAATCAACGATGGTTGCTGTATTCAGATTGGCGGAACCAATACACAGGTCATGGGTGGGATCAATGCCTGCGGAAATTCCATTTTTGCCAGAGGCTTTGCACTCTTCGGAGATATTCAGCCTGCCTTCTCCACCGGGGGTTCCCAGGTGTTGGCCAATGCCCCTAATCCAACCTATACCATGGGGATGTTCGACTGGCAAGAGGTAGCCACTACTGTTACCACCGGACAGATGAACGCCACGTATTCTCATAATGGTCCCAGTGACTGTTTCAATTTTATGATGATGGGCTTGTATTACCGAACCAATACCTGTACAACCTGTCCCTTGCCCAATAGTTTAACGCTTACTCCGAGTATGGTTCCGGCCACCTGTTCCAATTGTAATGGTTCAGCATCGGTG
>JADZBD010000008.1 GCA_020852255.1 Bacteroidia bacterium
AAGAAGTTGTTACGGTGGGGCAGGCGTTCACACTCGCGCCGGTGGTTGCAGAGAGTGCAGTTGCCGGTGTCCATGTGTACGTAGTGGCGCCGGTAGCGGTAAGCGTTGCGCAGGCATTTTGGCAAATGGTTGCATTGGGAACGTTCACTGTCGGCAATGGGTTAACAGTTACAGTTACTACATGCGTATCCGTACAGCTGTTGGCGTTGGTTCCTGTGACGGTATAGGAAGTTGTAACGGTAGGACAAGCGTTTACGCTCGCGCCGGTGGTTGCAGAGAGCGCGGTGGACGGAGTCCAGGTGTAGGAAGTAGCACCCGTGGCGGTAAGTGTGGCGCAGGTGTTCAGGCAAATCGCCGCGTTGGGAACGTTCACTGTCGGTAAAGGATTAACCGTTACGGTGATCACATGCGTATCCGTACAGCTGTTGGCGTTGGTGCCGGTAATGGTGTATGACGTGGTAACGGTAGGACACGCGTTTACACTGGCACCTGTGGTTGCAGAAAGCGCTGTGGACGGAGTCCAGGTATACGTAGTTGCGCCTGATACAGTGAGGGTGGCGCAGTTATTCTGGCAGATGGTGGCATTGGCACCCGTGACGGTTGGTAAGGGATTAACAGTGACAGTTACAACGTGGGTATCCGTACATCCGTTAATGTCGGTTCCGGTTACGGTGTAGTTCGTGGTAACGGTAGGACAGGCGTTCACGCTCGCGCCGGTAGTTGCCGACAGCGCAGTGGACGGTGTCCATGTGTAAGTACTTGCTCCGGTTGCAGTGAGTGTGGCACAACTGTTTTGGCAAATGGTTGCATTGGGTACACTCACGGTTGGCAGGGGATTTACTGTGACCGTTCGCGTAGTAGTGGCTGTACATCCGTTCAATCCGGTTCCGGTAACCGTATAGGTGGTAGTAACCGTCGGGCATGCCGTAACGCTCGCGCCGGTTGTGGCGCTTAGTGCAGTACTTGGAGTCCAGGTATACGTATTTGCACCCGAAGCGGTGAGGGGAGTACAACTATTGATACAAACCGACGCCGGGTTAGGTGCAACGGTAATTGTGGGTGCCGGATTAACGGTGACGGTGGTAGTATTTGTGAACGTATTCACCGCGCAACCATTCACGGTAACCATGGCGGTGTATGTGGTAGTTACGGAAGGACAAACGACTACATTGGGTCCGGTTCCGATCTGAGTGGATCCTTGCCACCAGGTTTGGCTGTAGGTGATCGGCCCGTTGGGTACGAATCGTTTTCCGTCATTAGCGGCGGTCCACTGAGTAGGCCAGTTCCTTCCGGCAACAACTGTTGCCAGCGTTCCGGTGGCGTTATGAAGTCCCTGAATGGCAGCACCTGCGTTCCATGTTGTACAAAGGGGTTTGTTCCAGATGAACATGTCAATCATGTTCGTGGTTTCGTAGAGTACGATCTGCTGCTGTGCTATCATTGAGTTGCAGGAGAACGAGAACATGGGAACCTGATACCAGGTTACAACAAAAGCGCGGCAGGGAGCAGTTCCTGTGACATAATAGCGGACGTCACTCTGACTTCCTACGGAGGGATCAATATCATGCCAGGGTCCCATAACGGAATTGATGGGATTCGCCGCGTTGGGAATGGCAGCATTGATCGGCCACTGGCAATAGCCTCCGGCATATGGAAGATTAAAAGAAATCAGACCGTTCGATCCTATCACGCACTGGGTGTAGGTATTCCCGTAAAACTGGAAACAGAAACCAATATTGATCACCTGGCTCCAGGTGTCGTCAATGTTGATCAGTACAGATGTTCCTCCCGTTCCAAAGGGAACAAAAGCCTGGTTGGCCACGGTATAACTGGTAGTTTGACGTGTAGGATAGTGCGTCATCGAAAGTGTGGTACACTGGTTGGCGCACACGGTACCTGTGGTCACGTTCGGGTAGGGACAAGGAATTGTTTGTGACCGGAGAAAGAGGCTTGTAAAAGTTGCAAGAGTCAGAAGAACTTTGCGCAGAGATGGGGAACGATACATTGGAACGATTTTGAACGGTTATTATAGTCAGACAAAAGTATTGGGAAAATGGTTGCAACTCGCTGAAAATCAGATAGTCGACAAATCACCTGTTTTTGAAGACGAATGCCCCTTTTTTCCAGACGAATGAAATTTAGCAGAAAATAGTTGATTAGGACTACGAACGATCAAGGCATCCGGCAGCCAATCACCAGGATATCGTCAATTTGGGGGAGTTCACCTTTCCAGCTGGTCCAGGCTTTTTCCAATGCTCTTTTCTGATCAGCCAGGGGCGTGTTTTGAATGGACTGAAGGAGCTCCTGACAGCGTCCTTCCATAAATTTTTCTTCATCCGGCCCTCCGAACTGATCACAAAATCCATCCGTCAGAATGTAGAAAGTATCTCCGGTTTTTAATTCCAGTTCGGCCTTCTCAAAAACGGGTGCTTTTTTTGTAACGAGTCCCACCGGCTGCTTCCCGATCTTCAATTTTTCACCTTTTCCGTTCCGGAAATAAAAGAGCGGTCTTCCTGTAGCGGCGTATTCCAGTTTTTTTTCTTTGTGATGAACCACACACAGACTTACATCCATTCCATCTACGGTATCGCTTTCGATCTCATTTTTTTTCAGGCTGTTCACTACTCCCTGGTGGAGTTTTTCAAGCAGCGCTTTGGGATCGTTGATCTTCAGATCATTTGCGATATGGTTCAAAAGATTATTTCCGATGAGCGACATAAATGCACCGGGAACTCCGTGACCTGTGCAATCTACCGCGGCAATGAGGGTGCAGCCGTTTTGTGTGGTGAACCAGTAAAAATCCCCGCTGACAATATCTTTAGGACGAAAGAAGATAAAGGCTTCCGGAATAAGATCATTGAGTCGTTCCGGGTTCGGCAGAATGGATTCCTGGATGCGCCGGGCGTAGTGAATGGATGAAGTAATGTCCTTGTTTTTTTTTCCGATGAGCACATTTTGTTTCTCCACCAGTTCTTTTTCTTCCCGGAGCTCCCGCGTTTTCAGACTCACCTGTTGTTCAAGATACAGCTGCACTGCTTTCATACGTTTTAAGCGCAGGGTAATAAAAAGCCATATGGTAAAGGCCAGAAAGAGGAGCAGGCTGCCGGTGAACCACCAGGTCTTCCAGAACGGCGGAGTTAGCGTAAATGAGTACGACAGAAAATCTTCAGACCACACACCGTCTCCGTTGCAGGCCCTGAACTGAAATTCGAATTTTCCGGGCGGCAGATTGGAATAGGTAACTGTGGCGTCCGTGGAAGGCAGTGACCAGTCTTTATCAATTCCTTCAACGCGATAGGAGAAAAGTATGCCGGAGGATTTCTGATAGCTCAGCGCGGACATTTCAAATGTCAGATGATTTTTACTATACGGAAATTCAGGTGATCCGGGAAGAAGTTCATTGTAACCTGTTTCGCCGAATTCAGTTAGATCTTCCTCCCGGAAAAACAGCCGGATACCGCCCAGCCGGAGCAGGGGAGGCGTCGTGTTCATTTTATCCTTTGACGGATCATAACGGAACAATCCTTTGATGCTTCCAAACCATATATTTCCGTTGTGTTCTTTCCATACGGATGCCGTATTGCATTCCACGCCAAAAAAACCTTCTGCCTTCCCGTAATGTACGGTGTGAACTTTACCTGATTTTTCCCATTCTCTTATATTCAGTTTATCAATGCCATTATTGGTTCCCACCAGCAGCAAAGAATCATTGATGAATGCAATGGCATAAACGGTATTGGAAGAAAGTCCTTCCATCCGTGTGATTTTTCTTACTTCTTTCTTCACAGGATCAACACAACTGATTCCTCCGAAATTTCCTGTCCAGATGCGGCCGTTTTTATCCTCCGTAATAGTCAGTACCACGTCGTCTGCCAGACCTTCGGCGGCGGAGTACCTTTCGAAGCGGATGCTGTCTCCGTCTTCCTTCACTTTTAAAATCCCACCCCCGGAAGTTCCCACCCAGATATCACCCTTTTCCGATTCGTACACTCTGAGGAAACGATCGGTACCCGTTCCCTGCGGTTTGAAAAAATGCTGAATGTTTTTTCCCCTTATCAGGTTCAGTCCGTTGGCAGTAGCAATCCACACACGCTCTTTTGAATCATGAAAAACAGCTCTCACATTATTGGAACTTAGTCCTGCTTTCTCATCCAGTTTGCGGAAACCTGAGCCGTTGTAAATGAAAATTCCGCTGCCATAGGTGGTGATCCAGATGTCTCCTTTCTGATCTTCTGTAACGGACCATACTTTTTCGTCCGTCAGGCCTTCCTTCTTGCCGTAGTGTGTATACTTTGTTCCGTCGAATCGTGTTACGCCTTCCTGGTTTCCGTACCACCATTCTCCGCCGGAAGTTTTCAGAATGGAGAGGATCATCTCTGAACTCATCCCTTGTTCTTTCCCGTAGGAGGTGAACAGCTGTTTGCCCAGCCGGGCAGCACCGTTACCGTCTGTCCCAACCCAGAGATTTCCCTCGTGATCTTCCGTTACGCAGAAATGGCCGTCCACTCCCAATCCTTCTGCCCTCCCGTACTTAGTCCAAACACCGTTCTGCACATAATGAATACCGAAATCCAGGGTAGCTACCCAGTATCCGCCCTTCACCGAAGGAAGAAGATCACGCACAATCATTTTTACTTCCGGGGGCAGGGGCGCATGAATGACGGTGATTTCACCGCCGGGATTCATTTTACACATTCCTCTTTCGGTACCAATCAGCAGTTCACCGTTCCATTCCATGAATGCATGAACGGCGGAATGCGGTAAGCCATTTTCGGTGGTCCGGTTGCTGATTTTAAGACCGGGACTTATTTCGAAAAATCCTTTGGTTGTTGTACCGGCATAGAGCATGCCATTCGAATGCAGGTAAAGGCTGGATATCACCAACCCTTCCAGTTCGTTGACCGGCGTTACTTTACCGGAGGAGAAAAAGAAAAGTCCTTTACTGGTTCCGAACCAGACTTTTCCACCGGGTTCTGCTGCTACGCTGCGGATCATGAGATCAGCAAGAACGTTTAATTCAGCAGGCACCGGCACGGGTTTTCCCTTGTGAATCCGGCTAACGCCTTTGGCAGTGGCAAGCCAGATGCCGGTTCCTGTATCAGCGGCCATGTCATATACAAGATCGTTACACAAGCCATCCGCCATCGTGAAGGTCCGGAAACGCTTCCCGTCGTACCGGCTCGCACCGCCTCCGTCTGTACCGAACCAGATATAACCCTGTTTATCCTGCAGAATGCAATGGACCTGTGATTGAGGAATTCCTTCATCAATGGAAAAAATGGTGAAATTTTGTCTCTGGGACAGAATTCTACCCGGAATCAGCAGCAGGAACAGGAGCGTCAGCCGCAGAAGAGACATTCTAAAAAGTATGGTAAGAGAAGGACAAACCGGAGAGCTCCTCAAATTCCTCACCGGCTTCTTTTATATCCTCGTCGCCGGTTTTATAGTACCATTGGATCTGAACAGTTTTGTTTTTTCCGCTGAGGGTGGAAAGTTTGTTCAGCATATCGAAGATCGGTTTATACGATGAGGAATTGAAATATTTCAGTTTAAAAACGAAAATTGTCTGCGGATTCGGATCAGAAACATACAGATCAATCCAGGCGAGAATACTTCCATAGAATTCGCGGGTGTCTTCCGGGTATGATTTTCCGGATAGTTCGAACACGCCTCCTGTTGAATCCAGCGTCACCGCGGGCGTGTCGGCCGTGGCTTCGATCCTCAGTGGATCCATCATCAGTTTATTTTAGGGAAGTGTATATGAAGATCAAGCGAGAAAAACGTTACCCGGTCGTTCAGGGGTTTGAATTTAAAGATGAACTCGTCGCATTTCCTTGCAATACTGATCAGGCCGAGGCCTGCGCCGGATTTTTCGCTGAGCTCGGTTGTTCCCAGCACGGATTTGTGCAAGGTCTTTAGTTCTTCCTTATTCAGCGGACCAATGCGGTTCAGCCTTTCTTTCAGCCGGTCCACCTCTTCGTTGAGCACAAGGTTTCCGGTTTTAACCGAATATCCTTTCTTATCCTTGCACACGAGAACAATTCCGGGTTTTTGCTCGCTCCCTGATTCGTTTACTGCTCCATACTTACGGATATTCTGCATGCATTCTACCATCACCGAGAAAACACGGGCCCTAACCAGCGTGGCGCCGCCCTGTACGCCCGGATTTCTTTCAGCGAGCAATAGAATGGCGTTCACCAGGTCCTGGTTAAAATCACCTTTAAAGGAAAGAATGATGTTTTCCCGTTCGCACTCTTCAAACCAGTTGAAGACGAGCTTGGTTCTGTCCTGCGTTTCCTGCATGGGGGTAGTGTTAAGTGCTTCTAATATACAAAAAAACCGGATTACTTCTCCCCGAGAATGGTAATGGGCCTGATCTTTCGCTTCAGGCGAAGCTGAAATCGTTCGGTCGTATGCTGTACAATATGCTCTTTCATGTGCAGTACATCGTCTGTAAAGAGGAACAGTTCCAGATCTGCCGCATCGATGGTTCCCTGTTCCTTCATGAAGAGCAGATGTTCCTGCAATTCTCTGTGATAATCCCTTCCCATCAGCACCACGGGAAAGCGCTTCATTTTTCCGGTTTGTATCAGGGTAAGGGCTTCAAAAAATTCATCGAGGGTGCCGTATCCGCCGGGCAGCACCACAAAGGCAAAGGAGTATTTGGAGAGAAGTACCTTTCTAACGAAAAAGAAATCAATGCTCACCCAGCGGTCGAGGTACGGATTCGGTTTTTGTTCCATCGGAAGAACGATGTTGCATCCCACCGACTTCCCGCCGGCTTCCTGCGCCCCTCTGTTGGCCGCTTCCATGATTCCGGGTCCTCCTCCTGTCATTACCGTAAAACCGGCCCGGGCCAGCTCTGCGCCCGCATTTCTTGCCATTGCATAATAGACATCTCCCTCCCGGAACCGGGCCGAACCGAAGACAGTAACGCATGGATTTAAAAAGTGAAATTTCCGGAACCCGCGCAAAAACTGCATACACACCCTGAAAACAAATCCCAGTTCCCAGCTTCTGGTGTTCGGACCTTCAAAAAATACCTGCTCGTCGTGTTTCCGCCTCGGATTCATGCTGTAAAGGTAACATCATGATCCGAATGTCATCCGTTCTGCCTGCTCTATTTGGGTTTCACAATAACCGAATGTGATTTCCAGGCAGCCAGTTCTCCTAATTGCTTTGAGATCTTATCGGCCCAGGTCTTCTGCTTTACCGCGTCTTTGCCGCTGTTGGTTTCAGTATTGTATTTGGCCAGTTCGCTGTTCCTGGCCATCAGGTTTGCTTTGTACATGCTCTGCATGAAAGTGCTGTACGTGGCTTTGCTGAAAGCATAGGTGGAGAATTCCTTCCTCAGCTTCCGGGCCCAGACTTCGTACAGATCAAATTTGGTTTGCTCATGGAACAGTTGCTCCTTGGTTTTCCGCTCCGGCTTTACATACGAATCCTCCGGGTAAAAAATCGGCATGGTCTCCACAATTATGGTATCGCCGGATTTCGACTGAAAGTGGTTGTAAAATGTGGAGATCAGTGACATCACCTCCACTGCCCGTGTATTATTCCAGTTTCCTTTATAGTCCTTCCACGTTAGTTTGCGTGTGGCTGTCCATTCCAGCCGTTCCGGCTGCTTGGGATGCTTATGCCCGTCGTCGTGTTGATGGCCTTTATGATCCTGTTCCTGCGGGTGCGGCGTTACCGGCGGGAATAATCCCACCATCAGTCCCATTAACGGAATAAAGAAGAAGCGGATAATCATAGCATATGCTTTTTCAGATTAACGCAAAAATCGTTCCAATCAGTGAACCACGCTCATTCGCAGTGCGGGTCCGTTTCCAAGACGGTAAAAATACACTCCGGGTTGCAGCACGGAAGTATTTAGGCGGATGCTGCCTGTGCCGGATGGAACCGGTTCTTCCATCACTTTTCTTCCCGTGATATCATAAACCAGCAGAGGAACTCCCGGCGTAACGCCGCTGAAGTTAATAAAGGTGTACTGGTCTGCAGGATTCGGCATATTCTGCTCTGTTTGCTGAAGGGGTTCCTCTGCAGTACCGGTAGGCGATTGTACGATTTTTTCCACCAGAACATCATCGAAGTAGAAGCCGTCGGCGGAGCCCCCGTTGTCGGTGTTGATCTCGAAACGTATAAGTATGTTCATTCCGATAAAGTTGTCAAGGGGCATGGTTTCTTTTTTCCAGCCAAACACATAGGCATCATATACAGGCTCGCCCGGATCCTGGTATCCATTTCCGGTTTTAGTGTATTTTCCGCACAGGGGAGTCCATGTATTTCCTCCGTCGGAACTGGCTTTCACCTGTACCCAGTCGAAGTTCGTTTCCAGTTCCCACCGCGCATAAAAGGAGAGTTGTGCTGTAACAGCGTTGCTGAGATTCAGACTGGAGGTGGTGATGGTTTCGTAGGCGTTATTGGAATAATTTCCGGAAGGAGAGTCTGTGATGGAACTTCCGGGCGACCAGAATTGCTGGGTAGTGGTGCCCCATCCGTTATTCGTGAAACCTGTCAGATTGCTTCCGTTGTTGGAAAAAACAATCGTACTCCAGCCGAAGCGCTTCACAATGGTATCCCGCAAGGTAAACGCACCGTTATTGACCTCGATAACATATTTAAACACTTGTCCGCCCGCCAGGTTTCCCATCAGTGTATAGGAGATGGAGTCACTGACCTCCTGGAGAAGGCCGAGGGAAGAATATGTTTTCGGAGGCCCAACGGATGTAATTTCCGGACCGAGCGGAACAATCGTAACGGTATATGTTCCGGGCGCATCCATTCCGAGTCGCTTGATACGGTAATTCAGATAACCGGCGGTGGCGGAAATATAATTCGGTTCATCGTCTGTGGTGTAAGCGTATTTGAGTACGAGATGGCAGGCGTGCAGGTTCTGCCAGATATTTTCTTTGCAGATATCAATAATACGGCTTTGCGGCGGCCAAAAGCCTTCGTCGCTGAGCCCGGCTTCCGGAGTAAATGCAAAAATCTTTGGTTTGGTAGATTGTTCACCGTACATCCAGTCGTCTGAAACACCGTTAGCGGTATACAACACGGTTTGATTCGCAGTACCGTAGCTGTATTTATTATACGTTGTCAGGTGATCTCCGTACGTGGTGAACTGAGCCGAATCAGGAGTGTAGATATTGGCGTCGTAGCCCCAGGGATAGATCATGAGATTCCCGTAGGTGTGGTAGTTCAGGCAAAGCCGGAACTGATGCTGGTTGCAGAAATCGCGCAGGTTTTGTGTTTCGGGTTCTGAAAAGGCGGAAGGACCGCGGTAAGTACTGGAGTTTGTATTAGGTGAGGATCCGTTGTTATCAAAACCCCAGTTGTAGCCATAATTTCTGTTCAGGTCTACGCCGTAAGTACCATCGCCGTTGTTCCGGCGGTTCTTTCTCCACATCCCGCCTCCGTTTGGATTGGTGGTCTGGTTGT
Organism: Bacteroidia bacterium; assembly: GCA_020852255.1. NCBI lineage: Bacteria > Pseudomonadati > Bacteroidota > Bacteroidia > Bacteroidia bacterium. The sequence continues at coordinate 9,442 of JADZBD010000008.1, forward strand.
ACATGTATCCGTCGGGATTAACCAGCGGCACGAAATACATTTCACTGTTATCAACAAGGTACTGTACTTCCGGATCGGTAGCATAGTTTTCCAGCAGATAATACATATACATAATCAGCTGTGCCACTGAGGCAGGTTCGCGGGCGTGGTGCACCCCGGTGTACAGAATCTCCGGTTCATTTTCATCTACCGACGGGTTATCGGAAATCTTCAGCCAGTAAAGGGGCCGGCTTTGGGTGGTCTGGTAAGGTAAAGTTGCCTTTTGCTTGATCAGATTCGGATAAAGGGTGTACATATTATCCAGGTGGGAAATAATCTCGTTATAGGTGAAAAAACCTCCCATACTGCCAAGTGTAAAGTTCGATGGAGTGGGATAGGTAGGCGGTGCAGTGCATCCGATCGACTGGGTTTGGCTGTGTACCTTTTGTGAATTTTCAAGATACCATGCCTGCACATCCGGAATGATCACTTCCGTCTGAAATCCTTTGGAACGGATCAGGTCTAGCTCCGTAGCTGAGAAATCGTTGATAATCCAGAAACCGGGTTTACAAACGCCGTGGTCCAGTTCGAGCCCGAGCGAAGAAAGGGTTTCTGTTCCGTTGGCACCGGTGTATACTTTAACCCTGGAGTAAACCTCCTGCTGCGACCACAGGGCGGCAGGTAGAAAGAGAAGGAAAATGCAATATCTCAGCATATACAAAGGTTTGAACTTACAAGGTACGGAATTGGAAACGAGAACGCAAAATATCAGTGAACGGCCTGACAAGCAGTCACTTGAAAAAACGAGTACATTTGAGGTATGGATTCCGGAAGCAAACTAACCGATGGCCTGAATGCAGAAGACTATTACGTTTCGGAGGAAGGGCATCTTGTGTTTACTGAAAAGTATCATCTGAAACGGGGGCATTGCTGCCAGAGCGGATGTAAGCATTGTCCGTATGGTTTTAATCCGCGAACGGGCTTGTTTGATAAAAAGAAGGAAATCAAAAATGGATATTAAAAAATTTCGCCGGCTGATCTTACAGGGAATCCCTTCCCGGCTACCGCAAACCAGACCCCTGGATCCGTCCTTGAACCACGCCCCGGTCAGAAAGAATATTCTCTCAGGGGAAGAAAAGAAGCTGGCCGTTCGGAATGCGCTGCGTTATTTTCCGAAAAAACATCACGCTGTTCTGGCCGCGGAATTTGCAGCGGAGCTGAAACACTACGGGAGAATATATATGTACCGTTTCCGGCCGGATTATAAAATCTGGGCACGGCCGGTTGGCGATTTTCCGGCCAGAAGCAAACAGGCGGCCGCCATCATGCATATGTTGTCGAATAATCTGGACCAGGCGGTGGCTCAGCACCCCGATGAGCTGATCACCTACGGAGGAAACGGCGCGGTGTTCCAGAACTGGGCGCAATATCTTTTAACAATGAAATACCTGGCGGAAATGACCGACCGCCAGACACTGGTTTTGTATTCGGGACATCCGCTCGGATTATTCCCGTCGCACCCGGAGGCCCCCCGTGCCGTGATCACCAACGGAATGATGATTCCGAATTATAGTAAGCAGGACGACTGGGAGAAATTCAATGCATTGGGTGTAACACAGTATGGGCAGATGACGGCAGGATCGTTCATGTATATTGGCCCGCAGGGAATTGTGCACGGCACCACCATTACGGTGATGAACGCCGCGCGTAAATTTGCGGGCGGGTCAATGGCAGGGAAAGTATTTGTGAGTTCCGGTTTGGGCGGGATGAGCGGAGCACAGCCGAAAGCAGCGGTGATCGCCGGTGGGATAGGGGTGATTGCAGAAGTAAATCCCAAAGCGGTGTTTACCAGACATTCACAGGGCTGGGTCAACGAGGTTTTTACGGATCTCGGGCTCCTTATTAAAAGAATTGAAAAAGCAAGACAGGCAAAAGAGGCTGTTTCGCTTGCCTACCAGGGGAATGTGGTGGATTTGTGGGAGAAATTCGCGGAAGAAAACGTAAAAGTGGAACTGGGATCGGATCAAACTTCCCTTCACAATCCCTGGTCGGGCGGATACTACCCGGCAGGTTTTTCTTTCGATGAGTCAGTGAAAATGCTGTCCTCAGATCCTGTACGCTTCAAGGCGGAGGTACAGCGCTCACTGGTTCGTCACTCCAATGCGGTCAATAATATGTGCGCACGGGGAATGTATTTTTTTGACTACGGAAATGCTTTTCTCCTGGAAGCCTCCCGCGCGGGCGCTGATGTGCTCAAGGCCGATGGTAATTTTAAATACCCAAGCTATATTCAGGATATTCTCGGACCCATGTGTTTCGATTTCGGTTTCGGTCCCTTCCGTTGGGTTTGTACCAGCGGCAAAGCGGAGGATCTGGCAACCACCGATGCGCTGGCACTAAAAGTGCTGATGCAGCTGTACAGAAAAGCCCCGGCAGATATTAAACAGCAGCTGGCGGATAATATTACCTGGATCAAAGAGGCTCAGAAAAATAATCTGGTGGTAGGGTCGAAGGCCAGAATATTATATGCCGATGCACAGGCACGCATACAGATTGCCACGGAATTTAACAAGGCCATTAAGGCAAAACGTCTGAAAGGTCCGGTGGTGCTGGGGAGAGATCATCATGATGTATCCGGAACGGATTCACCCTACAGGGAAACTTCTAATATTTATGATGGCTCGCGCTTCACTGCAGATATGGCAGTGCAGAATTTTGCGGGCGATGCTTTCCGGGGTGCCACATGGGTGTCGTTGCATAATGGCGGAGGCGTAGGCTGGGGTGAAGTAATCAACGGAGGTTTCGGATTGGTGCTGGATGGTTCCAAAGACGCCCGGCGCCGACTGGAACAAATGCTGTTCTGGGATGTTAATAACGGGATCGCCCGCAGAGCCTGGGCACGCAATAACGAAGCAATGACTGCTCTGCGCCGTGAAATGAACCGAACGAAAGGACTTACTGTTACCTGGCCGAATATCGCGGAGGATGAACTTTTGGACCAACTCGGATTTTAACATGAGGCGTATCCTTTTCCTGTTCCTGATGATGGCCTTTGTGTTGCCTCCGCTTCTTCGTGCGTCGGAGAAAGATTCCCTTTTTACTTTGCTTCGCTCCGGAGGGCTTCGGGATTCGGCGAAGTGTAAACTGCTGTATGAAATCGCCTATTATTATTCTAAAAAGGATCCCGACAGCTGTCGTTACTACGGAAAGAAAACACTGGAGTATGCTGTCTCAATCGGAAACCGCAAGTACGCAGCCATGTCTTATGGTGTGATCGGGCTCTCCCTGTTTAACCAGGGCGAATACATCAGAGCATTGGAACAAAACGAGATGGCCCGGAAAATAGCGGAGCAGGATAAAGACACGGTTTTGCTGGGAAATATTTATAATAATCTCGGTAACAACTTCCGAAAGATCGGTAACGCTGAAAAGGCGGCTAAGTTTTATTTTATGACCATCGAGATCAAGGAAAAACTGAACGATAAAAAGGGACTGGCCTCGGTGTACAATAACCTGGGAAACCTTTACAACGATCAGCGCCGGCAGGATAAATCACTGGAATATCACCTGCGATCGCTGAAGCTGAAAGAAGAGCTGGGCGATGAGAAGGGACTGGCAGCCTCCTACAACAATATCGGTGGTATTTTCCAGGAACAGGAACTGTTCGATAAAGCGCTGGAATACCATCATAAGAGTCTCTTAATTAAGGAAAAACTGAAGGATAAGAAGGGACAGGGATCGTCGCTGGGAAATATAGGCATCACTTATGCAAAAATGGGAGAGTTGTCGAAAGCGCTGGAATTCACGCAGCGGTCAATAAAAATCAAAGAAGAGATTAACGATCAGGACGGACTGGCTAGTTCACTTATTACACTGGGAGAGATTTACTTTAAAAGAAAGGACCTGGTGAATGCCCGGCAGAGTTTTTTGCAAGCCCGGGAGTTGGCACAGCGGGTACATTCGCTGCGCATGCGTCTGCTGGCGGCGGACTGGCTGGCACAAACCACCGAAAAATCCGGCATGATGAAGGATGCCGCTTTTTTTTACAAAGAGTACGCTGTACTGAAAGACAGCCTGATCAGTGAGGAAACCAGCCGCCAGATGAACGAGCTGAATATGTTCTATGAAACGGAGAAGAAGCAAGCCACCATCAAAGAACTGGAACAATCGCAGCGGATCAACGCGCTTGAGATTAAAAATAACCGCGGAAAAATCGCCCTGCAGCGCTTCGGATTGATTGGAGCCGGAATCATCCTTGCGCTGATTTGCTGGATGGCCTACCAGTTTTATAAAAGCAGGAACAAGGAAAAACAGGCAGGCCGCATCATACAAATGCAAAAGGAAATACTTGAGGAGAAGAACCGGGATATCATTGACAGTATCAATTATGCCCGTCGTATTCAGTCAGCCGTATTACCTTCAGAGCAGGTACTTCAGGAGCATTTTTCTGAATCATTTGTTATTTACCGGCCCCGTGATATTGTAGGTGGAGACTTTTACTGGGTGGCACGGAGCGGCGATTATAGTTTTATTGCGGTGGCCGATTGTACCGGACACGGTGTGCCGGGAGGATTTATGAGTATGCTCGGGATTTCCTTTCTCGATGAAATAGTGCTGGAAAAGAAAGTAGAGGACCCGGCGGATATCCTCGACCTTCTTCGTCTGAAAGTAATCGTTGCCCTTAAACAGGGTGGGGGAGAAGCAAGCAGAGACGGGATGGATATTGCGCTGCTGCGCCGGAGTGAATCGTCCGGTGAAATCCTGTTCGCAGGTGCCATGAGCAGAGTGGTGGTGATCACGGAGGGAGAAAGCAGAGAGTACCGCGGAGATAAACAACCCGTTGGCGTTTTTCTGGAAGAGCAGAAGCAATTTTCCCAGAAAAAGATAGAAAGCAGGGCAGGCAGCATGATCTATCTCTTTACCGATGGCATAGCGGACCAGTTCGGCGGACCGAAAGGAAAGAAATTCAAGCATAGGAATTTCGTAAAACTGCTCCAGGCGCATGCGACAGAACCAATTGATAATCAGGAGAATAGCATATTATCCAGCATCAATTCCTGGCGGGGTTCTTTTGAGCAGGTGGACGATGTTACCCTGATCGGAATTCGTTTGTAGATGGTACGAAAGTTGTACCTGCACGGCAGGTTGTCTATATTTGTTAGTATGAAAAGAAAGTTATTCCTCCGCTCCTTGTTTGGCGCCCTCGCTCTTTCCTTGGTTCTTGTATCCTGTCAGCCTGATGATCCGGAACCTACCCCTACGGACGACCGGGATAAGTTTGTAGGATCGTGGACTTGTCAGGAATCCAGTTCCCAGACAGGCAATTCTACCTTTACGGTACACATTAACAAGTCGGCAACGAGTTCCTCCCAGATCGAGATCGAGAATCTTTATAATGCGGGATTCAGCAACAAGGCGACGGCGAATGTGAGCGGAAATAATTTTTCAGCGAGCAACCAGCCGTACACGAGCTTTATCATTACTTCGCTGAGCGGCAATTCCACCGGCTCTACTACGCTTACGATGAATTACATCATTCAAAACGGAAGTATTTACGACACCTGCTCAGCGAATTGCACGAAGCAGTAAAATCAGATTCCCGTATAATTAAAAGGGGTGATCTTTTTTAATTCCCTTTTTACTTTCTCCCCCACTTTTAGTTTCCCGATGAATGCATGCAGGGATTCCTTGGTGATCTTCTCATTCTTTCGTGTAAGTTCTTTGAGGGCTTCATAAGGATTGGGATATCCTTCACGGCGCAGGATTGTCTGGATCGCTTCAGCCACTACGGCCCAGTTATCTTCCAGATCTCTTTCGAGGATCTTTTTGTTAAGCAATAGTTTTTCGATGCCCTTCATCATGGAAGCGTAGGCGATGAGGGAGTGGGCAAATGGAACTCCCACCACGCGCAATACGGTGGAATCAGTGAGATCACGCTGCAGCCGGGAAACCGGAAGCTTAGACGAGAGATGTTCAAAAAGTGCATTGGCCACACCTAAGTTTCCTTCGGCATTCTCAAAATCTATGGGATTCACCTTATGCGGCATAGCGCTGGAACCGACCTCTCCTTTTTTGATCGTTTGCTTGAAGTACTCCAGGGAAATATAGGTCCAGATATCTCGATTGAAATCAATAAACAATGTATTGATCCGCTTCAGGCAGTCGAACAGTGCAGCCAGATTATCATAATGCTCGATCTGTGTGGTGAAGCGGGATCGTTTCAGCTCCAGTACGCCGTTGACCAGGTGATCAGCAAAGGCAGGCCAGTCGAGGTTAGGATACGCGGCAACGTGGGCATTAAAATTTCCCGTTGCTCCTCCGAATTTTGCTGAGAAAGGAATATCCAGTAATTGCAGCAGTTGTTCCTCAAGCCGTTCTGCAAAAACACTGATCTCCTTACCGAGACGGGTTGGGGAGGCCGGTTGTCCGTGTGTTCGCGCCAGCATGGGAATTTTATCCCATTCCTTCGCTTTTTTTCTCCAGATGTCAAGAATCCCGGAAAGTTCCGGAACAATCACATCTTCCATCACCTCCTTTAATAAAAGAGGAACGGACGTATTATTGATATCCTGGGAGGTTAACCCGAAGTGGATGAATTCTTTTTGTGCCCCCAGACCCAGTTTCTCAAAGCGCTCTTTCAAAAAATATTCCACCGCTTTCACATCATGATTTGTGATCTTCTCAATGTCTTTGATCTGCTGTGCATCTTTCGTGCTGAAAGAGGTGTACAGTTTGCGAAGGGAATTGTACTTGCTTTTAGGAACGGATCGCAGAGGTGGCAGCGGGAGGCTGCAAAGCGCGATAAAATACTCTACTTCCACCAGCACACGGTACCTCAGGAGCGCTTCCTCGGAAAAATAAGCGCTTAACACGTGCGTAATGCGCCGGTAACGACCGTCAACGGGAGAAATGGCAGAAAGCGGGGAGAGTTCCATGAAAAGAATACGTGAAGGTACGATTTATCCTGCAATTTTCCGGACTCCCTGTACGAATACCGCCGCTGCGTGTTTGAGTTCGGATGCTGTATGCGCCGCGCTGATAAAACCAACTTCATATCCGCTGGGACCGAGATAAATCCCATGCTCCAGCAAATAATGATAAAGAGTCGAAAATCTTTTCATGCTTTCATGATCCACCTCATCGGCTCTCCGGATCTGTTTTTTATCGGTGAAGGTGAACCAGAAAATGGAGCCCAGATGCCATATCCGGAACCCGGGAACATCTTTTGTTCCTGAATGTACCGCTTTCACAAAATCCTTAGTTTTCTTTTCCAGTTTCTGGTAAAATCCTTTTCGCAGGCAGGCCTTTAACTGGGCTATCCCGGCCGACATCGCTACAGGGTTACCGCTGAGCGTACCGGCCTGGTATACTTTTCCTTCGGGTGCAATCATGGACATGATCCTTGCAGAGGAAGCATACGCACCTACCGGAAATCCGCCGCCGATGATCTTGCCAAATGTGAAAATGTCCGGTTTTACCTTGTAATATCCATAAGCCCCTTCAAACCCCAAACGAAATCCCGAGATCACTTCATCAAAAATGAGCAAGGCACCTTCTGCCGAACATTTCTTCCGCAAAAAGGAAAGAAACTCCTTCCGCTGCAGCAGCAGTCCATTGTTCGCGGGCACAGGCTCGATGATAACACAGGCAATACTGTTGGGATGTTCTTTGAAGGCTTTTTCAACACCGGCTTCGTCGTCCAGGTGACACACCAGGGTGTTCTCTGCAATAGCGTCAGGAACTCCGGCTGAAGAGGAATTTCCGTGGGTGACGAGTCCTGATCCTGCTTTTACCAGTAATGAATCCGAATGCCCGTGATAGCAGCCTTCAAATTTCAGCAGCTTCGTACGTCCGGTATATCCTCGTGCCATACGGATTGCAGACATAACAGCTTCCGTACCGCTGGAAACAAAGCGCATTTTTTCTATTCCGCGGTGATGCGTGATAATCAGCCGGGCCAGTTCATTTTCTAAAGCGGTGGGTGCACCGAACGAAGATCCTGCGCGCAGGGCTTTCACGGCTGCTTTGGTTACGAATTCGGGCGCATGGCCGTGGATGAGAGGTCCCCAGCTTCCGCAAAAATCCAGGTATTCATTTCCGTCTGCATCCCAGATCCGGCTTCCTTTACCTTTGGAGATGAACAGGGGGGTTCCTCCAACCGAACGGAATGCTCTTACCGGAGAATTAACTCCTCCGGGGAACAAATTAACAGCGGCGGAAAATAGTGACTTTGATTTGGTGTGATTCATAAAGACCGGTTCTAATTTAAAACCATGGGGCAATTGGCGATTGAATTTTCAATTTGGAGATTTGTGGTGAGGGGATAAGGATACTAAGATAGAGAGATATTGGGGAATAGAGATATTGGGGATATAAAGGGACAGAGATATATAGATGGATATTAAGATATATAAATATATAGAAAGAGGGGATTTATAGTTATTGGGAGATAGACCAACAAAAGTCATTGAATGGGAGAGTCAAAATATATAGAGTTAGAGAACCTGGAAGTATATAAGGCAGCGCTGCGACTTTCAGAAATTGCATGGGCCGTATTCCAGCGTTTACCAAGGCATCTGCAGTTTTCAATAGGCGACCAGTTTATCAGATCATCTGATTCGATTGGCGCCAATATTGCTGAGGCTTATGGAAGGTATAGTTATTTAGACCGGATCAGAATTTTATATATCGCACGAGGATCTTACTTTGAAAGTTGTAAACATTGGCTCCAATTGTTGGAAAAACGTTCATTAATTAGCAGGGAACATTTCCAGGATTATAAAGCCACTGGCAAGAATTTGGAGTATAAGTTGAATAGGTGGATCAAGTCCTTACGTGAATTGAAAAAGGATCTGTAATTTCCCCAATACCTCATATATCTCTATATTTCTATATTTCTATATTTCTATATCTCTATATCTCTATATCTCTATATCTTCGTACCCATGAAATTCGAATATAACCAGTCATTTGCCCTGAATCTTGATAATGCGGACCCCCTGCGAGCATTCCGGGAGCGTTTCTATTTTCCGATGCTAAATGAGGAACCGGTGGTGTATTTCACAGGGAATTCACTGGGTCTCCAGCCAAAAACGGCACAGGAGTATATTCTGGATGAGTTGGAAGACTGGGCCAGCTTCGGGGTGGAAGGTCATGTGCATGCGCGAAACCCCTGGACTCCTTACCACGAATGGTTCGCGGGCCCACTCTCCCGGGTTGTGGGCGCAAAGGAAACCGAAGTGGTGGCTATGAACCAGCTTACAGTTAACCTGCACCTCCTCATGGTGTCTTTTTACCGCCCGACCGCACAACGGTATAAGATCATTTGCGAAGCTAGGGCTTTTCCCAGCGATCAGTATGCTATTGCCTCTCAGGTTCGCTTTCACGGTTTTGATCCTTCCACGGCGGTCATTGAAGTGGCACCCCGAAAAGGGGAATACCTGCTACGTGATGAAGATATTTTAAATACCATCCGGGAACATGGAAAGGAGACCGCACTGGTATTGTTTGGCGGAATCAATTACCTGAGCGGACAGTTTTTTGACTTGGAAGCTATTACCCGCGCGGCGCATGAAGCCGGTGCGGTGGCGGGTTTCGATTTGGCGCATGCCGCCGGAAATGTCCGACTGAACCTGCACCACTGGAATGTGGATTTTGCCTGCTGGTGCAGCTATAAATATCTTAACTCCGGCCCGGGATCGGTGGCGGGTGCTTTCATTCACGAGAAACATCACGCGAAAGATCTGCCAATGTTTGCCGGATGGTGGGGGCATAATAAAAAGGACCGCTTTCTCATGGGAGCAACTTTTGATCCTATCCCGACTGCGGAAGCCTGGCAGCTTAGTAATGCACCGGTACTCATCATGGCTGCGCACAGGGCTTCGCTCGAACTATTTGAACAGGCGGGAATGGAGCGTTTGGTCGAGAAACAACATACGCTTACAGGATACCTGGAGTTTCTGATCCGGGACCTGAATGTTCAGCTGGAGAAAAATGAAAAAGCGGTGCGTCTTGAAATTATCACTCCGTTGGAAAAGGAAAGAAGAGGTTGCCAGTTGAGCATTGTGGCACATGGCGCAGGGAAAGAATTATTTACACGGATGATCGAAAGCGGGATCATCGCTGATTGGCGGGAACCAAATGTGATCCGCGTTGCTCCGGCACCCATCTATAATTCTTACGAGGACTGCTACCGGTTCCGTAAGATTCTCGGGCAACTGCTGGGTGTTAACTGAGTACTGCTTTTTCTTTGCTGACTGTACGGCCCGGATATACTTTCAGTGCGTTTTCCAGACAGGCCATGGCATTCTTCAGATCCTCCCGTTTAAGCACATAGGCAATACGGACCTCGTTGGTTCCGCTGCCGGGTGTGGAATAAAACCCTGATGCGGGAGCGAACATTACAGTTTGCTTCTGATATTCGAATGATTCCAGCAGCCACTGGCAAAATTTATCCGAATTGTCAATGGGCAGGCGTGCAATGCAGTAAAATGCTCCGCTGGGTTTGGGACAAAATACCCCCTCCATTTTATTCAGCGCTTCAATGACGTAATCGCGGCGGGCCACATATTCCTGTATCACCTTATCGAAATATTCTTTCGGTGTGTTCAACGCGGCTTCACCGCCGATTTGTCCGAAAGTGGGCGGACTAAGCCGGGCCTGGGCGAACTTAAGAGCGGCGGCCATTACTTCTTTATTCTTCGAAATCAGCGCGCCGATACGGGCACCGCAGGCACTGTACCTTTTGGAAATGGAATCCAGAAGAATCACATTGTTCTCAATACCTGAGAGGTGCATTACTGAAACATATTCTTTCCCATCGTAACAAAACTCGCGGTACACTTCATCAGAAAGAAGAAAGAGATTATGTTTTTTTACAAGCTCCTTCAGCTGTTCCAGTTCCTGGCGGGTGTATAAATAACCGGTAGGATTGCCGGGATTGCATATCATGATACCCCGTGTTTTGGGAGTGATCATTTTCTCAAATTCGGAAATGGGAGGCAATGCAAAACCGCTTTCTATATGGGAACCGATGGGTTTGATGACCACATCAGCGGAAACTGCAAAGCCGTTGTAATTGGCATAAAACGGTTCCGGGATAATCACCTCATCGCCCGGATTAAAACAGGTCTGGAACGCAAAGGAGAGTGCTTCAGACCCGCCGGTAGTAATAATAATTTCGGACGCTGAAACAGGAATATTGAAACGATTATAATACTCCGCAAGCTTTGTACGATAGGATTCAATCCCGGCAGAGTGCGAATACTCCAGCACCTTCAGGTCGGCCTTCCGGATGGCGTCCAGCATACTGGCCGGGGTTTCAATATCCGGCTGACCGATGTTGAGATGGTAAATTTTGATTCCTCGTTTTTTGGCCGCATCAGCATAGGGTACCAGTTTGCGGATGGGGGACGGAGGCATGCTGTTCGCCTTATTGGAAATTCCGGGCATGGTGTAGGATTTGGAATGGTAAAATTAAGAAAAAAGCAGGGTTACTTGCCCGACTTATTCTTGAGCACAACACCTTTGAAACGAAGTTCGTGCGGTGATCCTGTGGCGTTGGAAATCACCTGTATGGTGCGGTCCTGCCGGTCAAACTTGTTTTTTGTATCAAATTTAACCTTGATCTTTCCTTTCTGGCCGGGCAGTACAGGCTCTTTGGGAAATTCAGTGGTAGTGCATCCGCAGGTAACTTTGATCTCTGTAATGATGATGGGAGCGCCGCCTGTGTTCTTAAATTCGTATTCCAGTGTCACCACCTCTCCTTCCTTCACAAATCCGAAGTTCTTTTTACTGTCAGTAAACGCGAGTGTGGCTCCCGGGGCAGTTTGTGAAAAGCCCCGGCAGTGAAATACCGGGGCGAATGCGATCAGTAAAAAAAGGAGCGCGCTCCTCATGCCAAAACTATTTAGGTGTGGTTCCGGTAGGCGCTGGAACCGGCGTATTGGGTGCGGGCTGATTTGCGTTGGGATCGGCCTTCACCTGTCCTTTGATGCGAATGATCTTGGTACCGCTCTTTGCATTGGACATTACTGTGATGGTCTTCTCAAAACTTCCCACCCGCTTGGTATCGTATTTTACCTTGATCACTCCGGTTTCGCCCGGCTTAATCGGCTCCTTGGGAGGTGTGGGAACTGTGCATCCGCAGGATCCCGTGGCACTCTGGATGATCAGCGGCTCTTTACCGGTATTCTTGAACTTGAATTCCCTCTCTCCGTTGGAATTGTATTCAATCGTACCATAATCTACCACATCATTCTCAAAACTGATCTCCGGTGCATTCGGATTGTCATTAACGGGAGGAGTAGTTGTAGGTTGTTGCGCCTGCACTGTAACCACCGCGGCAACGGCCATTAGCAGAGTAAGAAATGTCTTTTTCATCTTCGGTTTCTTAGAGGTTAGTTTTTAATACCTGTATTATTATTGTTCCCGGGAAACTGCTCTTCCTGAGGAGGCGCATCGATCTTTCCTTTAATGGTAATGATCTTGGGAGAATTCTTCGCGTTGGATGTCACATTCACCGTCTTGGTGAAAGCCCCGATCCTGTTGCTGTCATATTTCACTTTTATCACTCCGCCCTGTCCCGGCATAATGGGCTCCTTAGGGTATGAGGGAACCGTACATCCGCAGGAAGCCTGCGCATTCTGAATGATCAGAGGTTCCTTCCCTGTGTTTTTGAACTTGAACTCAAACTCGCAGGGAGCACCTTTCTGCAGTGTTCCGAAATCATGCGCATCGGTCTCAAATACGATTTCAGGCGCGGTCGGACTGGTATTCGGAGCCGGCGAGGTTGGCGGAGTGGGAGGGGTGGGCGTCAGCGATTGTGAACCGGTGGGCGCAATTACTCCCTTGGGAGGATCTTTCTTTGTGTCCTGGGCAGAAAGACCTGCGGCGATCATGGCACAGCAGGCCAAAAGAATCAGTTTTTTCATTTTTTCTTTGTTAACGGGTATCAAATATACTCAAATCAGGATGGTTCATTTATCCGTTTGGTTGCATCTAAAATCATGCCAGTTATCGGCCGGGTTCTCAATGAAAACAGGCAGGAATCCCATACCAAAATTCTAATTTTTCCCACCCGAAGCGAGATAACTATTCATTTTAGTGATCCAGTCGGTGATTTTAAAGAATTGAATAACAACATATTAACGTTTTTTAATAATAAATGTTACAACAACAAATGTAATAACAACTAATTTAGCCTAAAACTAAAAAACATGAAAGCAGCCCTTCTAAGCGGAGCAGTCATCGCCACAGTAGCGTTTACCCCCGCAACCAAAACCGAAACAGTTACCTGGAAAATTGACACTTCTCATACAAAGGTCGCCTTTTCCGTAACGCACATGATGATTTCAGAGACCACCGGAAAATTTAAAATCTATGAAGGTAAAGTAAGCAGCACCGGTACCGACTTTCAGAATGCGAGCGTTGAGTTCTCCGTAGATGTGAACAGCATTAACACCGACGATGAGAACCGTGACAAGCATCTGAAGAGTGAGGATTTCTTCCATGCGGAGAAGTACCCAAAGATGACTTTTAAAAGCAAGAGCTTTAAAAAGGAGAAGGGAAACAACTACAAGTTAACCGGTGACCTTACCATCCGGGATGTAACGAAAACCGTCACTTTTGACGTGGTTCACAACGGCACGGTGAAGAGTCCCTGGGGACAGGAGGTGGCCGGGTTCAAACTTTCGGGCAAGATCAACCGTGTGGAGTACGGCCTCAAATGGAATGCGCTGCTGGAAGCCGGAGGAATGACGGTGAGCGAGGAGGTGCAGATCCATTGTGCTGTGGAACTGATCAAGGATAAGAAGTAGGCTTTCGGGGGAATTTTCACTGAGAGAATTCCCCCTTTTTTATACTTTTGATTGGATGAGACTGGAAGACGAGATCAGGCAGACCAAAGGATTCCGGAATCCGCTGGAGAGAACCCTTGTAAATATACATTTTACCAGTCGCTGGCTGGAAGGGCTGCAGGCAGAATTTATGCGTCCGCATGATCTGACGATTCAACAGTATAACATCCTTCGCATTCTTCGGGGTGCTCACCCCGAACCTGTCACCGTGAAAACACTCAGGGAAAGAATGCTCGATAAGATGAGCGATACTTCCCGGCTGGTTGAAAAGTTGCGTAAGAAGGGAATGATCAGCAGAAAACTCTGCAAATCCGACCGGCGGAACGTAGACGTAACCATCACCGAAAAGGGAATTGCAACCTTGTCGGAGATAGACCATGCATTCACCGGGCTTTATAGGAAACTGGAAGTGCTGCCCGAAAAGGAGATCATTCTGCTGGGAGAACTTCTCGACCGCATCAGGGGGTGAGGGAATTTCCCTTATTTTCGTTCTTCATTTCATATGGAGATCCCCAAAACATACGATCCCGCCAACGTTGAAGACAAATGGTACCGCTACTGGAGCGAGAACGGTTTTTTTCGTTCGCTTCCTGACCACCGCGAACCCTACACGATTGTAATCCCGCCTCCCAATGTAACGGGTGTACTTCACATGGGACATATGCTGAACAACACCATTCAGGATGTGTTGATCCGTCGTGCGAGAATGCTCGGAAAAAATGCCTGCTGGGTACCGGGCACCGACCACGCATCCATTGCAACAGAAGCAAAAGTGGTGCAGATGCTCCGGGAAAGGGGAATTAAAAAATCAGACCTTTCCCGCGAACAGTTTCTGAAGTACGCATGGGAATGGAAGGAAAAGTATGGAGGAATCATCCTTGAGCAACTGAAAAAGCTGGGCGCTTCCTGTGACTGGGAACGCACACGCTTCACAATGGATCCTGATTTGAGTGAGGCAGTGACCGATACGTTTATAGACCTCTACCGGAAGGGTTATATCTACCGCGGGTTGCGCATGGTTAACTGGGATCCTGTGGGATTAACCGCCGTTTCCGACGAAGAAGTGATCCATAAAGAGGTCAATTCCAAACTTTATTATGTTCGCTACCGCATTGAAGGAAGCGCGGAGGAGTGGATCACGATTGCTACCACACGTCCTGAAACTATTCTGGGTGATACTGCCGTGTGCGTTCACCCCGAAGATGAACGTTATGCCCACCTTAAAGGACGTAGTGTCATTATTCCCATCGTGAACCGGCGCGTTCCAGTTATTTTTGATGACTATATAGACCGTGAGTTCGGTACCGGTGCTTTAAAAGTTACTCCCGCCCATGATGTGAATGATTATGCCATCGGGTTGAAACATAAACTGGAGGTGATAGATACCCTTGCTCCCAACGGAACCATGAGCGAAGCGGCCGGGTTTTATATCGGAGAAGACCGTTTTGCAGTGAGAAAGAAAATAGCGAAGGACCTGGAAGCAGCCGGACATATGGTGAAGGTGGAGGACATCCGGAACAAAGTGGGATTCTCAGAACGGACAGACGCAGTGATTGAACCAAAATTATCACTGCAATGGTTCGTGAACATGAAGGGAATTTCAGCGCAGGCACTGAATGCCGTAGTTTCGGGAGAAGTGAAGCTGGTGCCGGATAAATTCAACAATACCTACCGGCACTGGATGGAGAATGTGCAGGATTGGTGTATCTCACGGCAACTATGGTGGGGGCAGCGTATTCCTGCCTGGTATGATCAGGAGGGCGAGGTGTACGTGGCAAAAACTGAGGCAGAGGCCCTTAAACTGTCGGGCGGCAAAAAGGTACGGCAGGATGAAGATGTTCTGGATACATGGTTCTCTTCCTGGCTGTGGCCGATTACGGTATTTGATCCGAAAGTAATTGGCGCAGGAAAGGGATACCAGGGGAATGCGGATATCAATTACTATTATCCCACCAATGACCTGGTTACTGCCCCCGAGATACTTTTTTTCTGGGTAGCCCGCATGATTATTGCAGGATATGAATACCGCGGAAAGAAACCCTTCGAAAATGTGTACCTGACCGGTATTGTGCGCGATAAGCAGGGAAGGAAAATGAGTAAGTCGCTGGGAAATTCTCCGGATCCGCTCGGACTCATAGAGAAATACAGTGCGGATGGCGTAAGGGTGGGTATGCTTTTATGTTCTCCCGCAGGAAATGATCTTCTTTTTGACGAGAGTTACTGCGAGCAGGGCCGGAATTTTGCCAATAAAATATGGAATGCTTTCCGGCTCATAAAAAGTTTCAGCACGGGAGGTGAAACATCCGACAGCAACCGCAGTGCCATGCAGTGGTTCCATTCCCGTTTTGCCGAGCAGCAGCACATCATCAATGATCATTACCGGAAGCTTCGCATTAGCGACGCGCTGATGACTACCTATAAACTGGTGTGGGATGATTTCTGCAGCTGGTATCTTGAAATGATCAAGCCGGAGTTCAAAGACGGGAAACCGCAACCCCTGGATCGTGAAACCCTCGACCAAACGATTGAGTTTTTTGAGGACCTTCTCCGCCTGTTACATCCTTTTATGCCGTTTATCACAGAAGAGCTCTGGAGCCTTATCTGTGAACGAGGTAAGGACCGGCTGATTGCGGCGCCCTGGCCGGTACCCGGCGAACCGGATCGTAAACTGCTGTCGCACATCTCCCTGCTGCAGGGATGGGCCGAAGGAATTAAGAAGGAGAAAAATAAACAGGGGCTCAAAATGAGGGAGCCCGTGATTCTGGCGCATAAGAATGCAGAATTTTTACTCGATCACCGCGACCTTGCCCTCAAGGTCACCGGAGCAGAAGATATGGTGCCGCTTGAACAGGTGGTGGGTAATGTGATGCTCAATACCTCCGGAACAGTTGCCGCAGAGGCTGGTGAGCGGAACAAAGCAGAGTACTCACTCTACTTCAGTTTTCCTAATAGCAGCAAGGACAATTCAAAGGAACTGCTGGAAGAGCTTGCCTATCAGCAGGGTTTTCTTGAATCGGTCAATAAGAAGTTGTCCAACGAAAAATTTGTTCAGAACGCGAAGCCGGATCTGGTAGCGACCGAGCGG
Source organism: Bacteroidia bacterium (assembly GCA_020852255.1). Lineage (NCBI taxonomy): Bacteria > Pseudomonadati > Bacteroidota > Bacteroidia > Bacteroidia bacterium. Next base: position 26,362 of record JADZBD010000008.1, read on the forward strand.
AGGAAGAAGTCCGACGCCGAAGCGCGGATCAGAGCTATTGAGGAGCAGTTAGGGAAGAAGCCGTAGGTTCTTCACGTAAAATATCCGTTAGTATCCGGTTCATTTCATTTGCCTCGTTGAGGGTCATAAAATGCCCGCCGTTTTTCACGGAAATATCGCAACGGACAAAGCGTGCAGGCAGGATCTTGTCGCGGGTGCCGTGGATGTGAACGAGATCGGGTGTAGGCGTACAGTTTTCCCAGCATACTACCTGGTCAACAGCCCATTTCAGAAATGCAGGATCTGTTCCGGCGATGATATCCCTGAGCAGTTTCTTTTCCTCAGCGCATCGCGCATCGAAGAGCCAGTTGGTAAAGGGATTTGTCCCCCTCAGAATTCCCGATGTGAGGATTTTATGTAAACGGATCTTTCCGGCAAGACGGTAATAATAAGGAATTTCGTTTTTTGTTTTGGCGGATGCGATCAGGATTACCTTGCGGGGAGTGATGTGCTTGGCCATTTCAACAGCAACCATTCCGCCAAAAGAGAGCCCGATCAGCACTGGCTCCGGCGATGTAATCTGCGTGAGGAGTCGTGCCGCATACTGATCCAGTCTTTCGCGGGGTTCCGGCATTATATACTTGATGTGTGTTAAAGTGAAGCCGGGAAGGTGGAGTTTATGAAATATCCTTTCATCGGCTCCAAGCCCGCTGAAGAGATATATTTTTTTTACTTCAGGCATGCGTGTATTCTATTCCGGGAGGGAAGCCGGAGGTGCAGGCGTTAATGGAAATATTGGTTGAAGATTTTAAAAGAAGCTTGAATCTCTTTTACCGTTGTTTCCGCTTCTTTCTGGTCTGCCGCGGTTCCCAGCTTTTCCACCAATTCCATGTACGGAAGCAGCCATTTATGCAGTTCGTCGTGCGCCGGGCCTTCCATGGTGCAATTAGAGGTGAGCAGGTCTGTGTGAGATTGCAACCGGGCAGCCAGACCGGTATAATCGCTTAGGCCGGCCGGAGAAAATGCGCTTAGTTCCTTTTCCATGTTGCGTAGATGAATAAGCATAAGGGAATCCACCACCCATTTTTCACCCTGGTTCAGTGCAAGGGCATCCTCTTCGTGGTGATCATGAGGTGTTCCGGAGATCGTATCCTGGGTTGAAACATTCGGTGTGCCGCTCTCTGTTTCCCCGCACGAGGGGAGCAGGAGGGAAAGGAAAATGATGAGATGGAATGGTTTCATAATGAATGTTCCGGCCAGGTTACAAAGGTCGGACCGGAAGGTTCTGTATTCTATGAGCAGCATCAAGCTTTAATACCTCAGCTGCCTGCGAAAGAAATTCCACAAAATGTAAAAACACACCTCCACATCCTGTCGTAATTTTGGATCATGATGCTAAACATGACCGACTTCCGCGGAAGGGGCGCCCAGCTGGTGCTCAAAAACCCCTTTCTGAAACATCACTACGCACAGGAGCATAAAGAATGTGCCGATGAACCGCTGCATTCTGACCTGAGGACCAGGTATTTTGAGGAAACATCCCGGCGAATCATTAATAAAGTGGATAGTCCGGATATTCCCTTGCCCTACAGCGCAAATCCCTACCAGGGCTGTGAACATGGCTGTGTTTACTGTTACGCCCGCCCAACCCACGAATACTGGGGCTTTAATGCGGGGGTGGATTTTGAGCGGAACATTATTATTAAGAAGAATGCAGCAGAGCTTCTTCGGAAAGAGCTTTTGCGAAAATCATGGGTCGTGGAACCCATCATGCTCTCCGGGAACACCGACTGCTACCAGCCGGTGGAACAAAAGCTGGAACTTACCCGCCAAATGCTGCAAGTTTGCCTGGAATTCCGTCAGCCGGTTTCCATTATCACTAAAAATTCTCTCATTCTGCGCGACCTCGACATTCTCCGCGAAATGGCTTCACTGCACCTTGTAAAAGTGATGGTATCCGTAACAACACTGGATGAAAAACTCCGGTTGCGCCTCGAACCACGTACAACTACTTCCACGGAAAGACTGCGCGCTATCAGTGAACTCAGCAGAGCAGGTGTGCCAACGGGTGTCATGTCGGCACCCATCATCCCCGGTCTGAACAGTATGGAAATACCAGCCATCATAAAGGCTGCTTCCGAAGCGGGAGCTGTAACGGCAGGCTATACCATGGTACGGCTCAATGGCGCTGTGGCAGAAATCTTTTCAGACTGGCTGCGCCGGTACTTTCCGGATCGTTCCGGAAAAATTCTGAACCAGATTCGTGCATCTCATGGGGGTCATCTGCACGACCATCGCCCGGGTGTACGTCTGCAAGGGGAAGGAAAAATAAATGAAGCGATCTCACAATTGTTCCGGAGCGCGATTGAAAAGTACCTCAGGGGAAAAGCAGCTCCTTCCTTCGATCTGTCACTTTTCCGCCGTCCCCTTCAGTCACAATTATCCATGTTCTGAAACGTAATCCTTTCAGGGATGAAAACGCCTCAGCCAGCGATGAAGTGCGATCAGCGCCCAGATGCGGTTGTATAAATAGGCGTTCCCCGGTCTTCGGTAGCGTTCAAGTAGTTCCTGTACCGCCTCGTACTTCACCATGCCGTAATGGAGTATGACTTCCCGCGCAAGGTATTTTTGAATGTATTCTTCCCATCGTTCCTTCAGCCAGCTTTCCAGCGGAAGAGCAAAGCCCTGCTTCGGGCGGCTGAAAAGCTCTGCGGGAAGATGGCGGAAAAGAATTTTTTTCAGAATGTATTTTGTTTCGCCGTTCCGCCATTTCATATTTTCCGGCATGCGGTCTGCCAGTGCAATCACCCGTGGATCCAGGTAAGGCACCCGTACCTCCAGGCTGTAATTCATGCTCGCGCGATCTACTTTTACCAGCAGATCGTCCGGTAAATAATACCTCCGGTCAAAACGGCTTTGCTTTACTGCGGCGGGCCAGTCCGGTTGTATCTCATTCAGATAATCACGGAACCAGCCTTCCCTTACGCCCGGCCCGGTGGTGGTGGCGCGCAACAGTTCTTTTTCGGAAAAGAAGTATTGTTCCTGTGAGAAAATGTGTCCTTCAGTAAAAGTGTCGCGGTTGAAATCAAGCAATTCCGCCACGCGTTTGTTTCGGCTTCCTCCGGAAAGGCGCAGGAGCGATCGAAGCGCAGGCCTGGAGAAACGCAGCAGGGGATGTGCCATCCGCCTGGCCCATTTATAAGTACCGTATCCCATGAACAGTTCGTCGCCGCCCTCACCGGAAAGAGTAACCGTAACGGAATCTTTCGCCAGCTTGCTGACCATCAGCGTGGGTATGGCACTGGAATCTGCGAATGGCTCTCCGTAAATGTCGGTCACCTTATCAAACAACTCCGTGGCATCATCCATTGAAACAATAAAGGGGTGGTGATCGGTACCAAGTTTTTCTGCAACCCTGCGGGCGTACTCTGACTCATCGAAGCGTGATTCCCTGAAACCGATAGAAAACGTTTTTAGCGGTGCGGTACTCACCTTTGTAGCAAGCGCGGTAAGTAAACTAGAATCGATTCCCCCGCTCAGAAAAATACCGGAAGGCACATCGCTTTGTAATTGCAGACGAATACTGTCCAGCAACGTTTCCTCCAAACATACTCCTTCCGGGTCCGCTCTCATTGTATTATTCCCGGAAACCAAAGGTTCGAAACGGTTTTCGGTTAGCTGACGCCCGTTGAATTCAAGATAGTGTCCGGGCCGGAGCTTATAAACGTTTCTGTAAATGCTCTGCGGAGCCGGAATGTATCCAAGGTGAAGGAATAAGGGCACCACCGCTTTGTTTATCCGAAGCGAAAGTCCGGGTATATGCCGAAACGCGTTGATCTCAGATGCAAAATATAAGGTTCCGGAATGATCGTAATGAAAATACAGGGGCTTTATACCGCCGCAGTCGCGGGCAAGCAGGAGGGTATTCTCTTTCCGGTCGTAAATGGCCAGCGCAAACATTCCGTTGAGCATCGGTAACGCGTCCACTCCGAGTTTTGCGTAAAGTTCCAGAAGTGTTTCTGTATCGTTTCCGCTGCGGAGCGGCCTGCCGGAGAGGTGTTCCTGCTGAAGTTGTTTGTAATTGTACACTTCTCCGTTATAAACCATCACATATCTTCCGCAGGACGAGTGCATGGGCTGATTACCCGCGTCCGACAGATCCAGTATCCGCAATCTCCGGTTGCCCAGTCCTGCGTTTTTTTCAATGATTACCTCCCCGGCATCTGGTCCGCGGTGAAGGAGTGAATCATTCACACGGCGAAGTACATCCTCCGTCAGAGGATGATGTTCCGAATAATATCCGCAAATTCCGCACATTATTTTCCGAGCAGGATTCGTTTGCAAATAACCAGTGACCGGGTATGCATAAGAATAGCAGGCCTGCGGCGCACCGCTTTTAAAAAGTACTTGACGGATAATTTTCTGAATCCTGCGAGTGCCAGGTGAAGCGATACATAGGAATCAGCGAAGGCTTCGATCTGAGGCTGATGCGGACCATAAACCTCACGCACTTTTTCATCTGCGAAGGCGTACTGAAGCGCAAGATCCTTCCTCCGGTAAAGTTTAACAGGTTCCGTATGGATCACACTTCTTCCTCCGTGATTAATCATGGTGGATGAAATGCGGGGGTCCACTTTGATGCCGCAGTTGGCTACTACCCGGAGCCAAAGCTCCCAATCCTCGCTACCCGACAACTCGCGGTCTTCATTGAATTTGAATCGGAGTGCGGTGTCCTTCCGGAGAAAAGCGCCGATACAGCTGAGCGGATTTCCTGTGATCAGCAGCCGGGTATCATCGTTCTGTAAACCGGAGGAATCAAAAATAACTTTTCCTTCCGGCTCACGGATCTCGTACGCTACGTGCAGAAAAGCAGGAAAGTTAAAATTCCGGACAGATTCTGCTGCGTTTTCGAGCAGGTCGGGATAGGGAAGGTCATCGGAATCAAGAAAAGTGATGTAATCGCCCTTCGCAAGTGCAGTGCCGGCATTGCGCGCCGCTCCGCGTTCCGAATTGGTGATGCGATGATAGCGTAGACGGGCGTCTGCTCTTTGTCTGACCATTTCTTCCGTACCGTCCGACCCGCCGTCATCCACTACAATCGCTTCATATTCCTGATAGGTTTGGGCTGCAAGGGCGTCAAGGGTGTACTCGAGCAGCACCTTGCGGTTGAAGGTGGGAATGATGACAGAAAAACTGCAGGTTCGCTCAGAGCTCATCATAAAACATTTCAAGTTCCGAGATCATTCGTTCTGTACTGAAATTCTTCACGCTCTCCGGAGCCTGCCGGGAAATCCGCTGGTATTGGTTCCCGTCGCGGTATAATTGCAATACAGCCGTGGCAACGGCCCCCGCATCCCTGAAGGGAACCGCTATTCCGTTTTCCCCGTCGCGCAGCACTTCCGTTGCAATGCCTGAACGGGTGAATACGCCCGGTACACCGGCAGCCATTGATTCAAGATAAACCTGTCCGAATGCTTCGGCCTGCTCGTCCACCGGGATATGTACAAACACATCAAAAAGGGAATACATCGCACGGGGATCCGGGTCAAATTCAAGTATTCGCCAGGAACTGCGGGGTAATGTTCCCAGTATTTTCATGTATTCTTCTTTCTTGTCGCCGCCGGTATTCCCAAGTAAAAGTACGGCCTCCGGGAGTTCCTGAAGGATGATCCGGAATGCTTCAAAAATATAGGTGATTCCCTTCCAGTCTGTAAAACGCGAAATCACTCCGATTTTCCACTGATCGTCCTTCAAACCGTATTTTTTCATGCGATCTGAACGGATTTCAGGATCACGTATGAAATCAACTAATGTCATTCCATGATGAATGACGCGTATCTTTCCGGGATCTGCTCCTTCCCGGTTGCGCAGAACATTAGCAACATTTTCTGAGACGGCAATGATGCGGTGGGATGCCGCATTGATCTTCAGATCGTGTTTAACGGCACGGGGAAAGTACACGTGGTGAAATGTGCTGTGATGGCGTGTGTGCAGGCGGCACGGAATTCCTGCCATCCTCCCGGCCAGTAAACCAAGATAGGATGCTTCAAATAGCTGACAATGCAGAATGTCGGGCTGTTTTTTCTTCAGAAGCCGGTAGATCTTATAACCTGCAGAAAGAAGGTCTTTTTTTCCACGATAGGTAATGAAGGTAACAGGTATTCCGTTTTTTTCCAGGATGGAAGGCAGCGGCCCGGGCTGTTCATGCAGCAGGATCACTTCCTGCCGGTATTTAGCGGCTGAGAGGCCTGAAAATGCCGCTTCGATGGTCCGCGACCGGTTAATATGGGAAATGATATGTATGATATTTCGTCTGTTCATGTTAGCGGCAGCCCCAGGTGGCGGGCGCCTTCTTTTTTAAGCAGGAGAATGTTACGGAAACAGCTCTTTCGTATCTTTTTAAAAGGAAGGGGCTCCGAGCGTTCATCCAGATCGAAATAAAGATAATCATAAGGCGCGAGCATGTGTTCCGGTTCCTTTCCTCTGGCTGCTTAACGATCCAGACTCGCTGAACCTATCCCAGCTTTCCCAAAAGAGCTGATTTTCCAGCACATAACCGAAATGCCGCATGCGGAAGGATATTTCTTCTCCCGGCATTTCCACCCAGAATACACCGTGAAAATGAAGATGACAGTACACCTTCTGATCCGGATAAAAGAGATCCCGGAGAAGGGTAAAAACAATCTTTTTCCCCGGAAGAATGGCATACGCTTTTCGGAGAAATGCCTTCATGAATTAAATCCTTTAAAATGATAGACTCCCAGAAGCAGATTTATCCCCCGGAAATACAAGGGATCGAGCAGGCGAAGGGGAGGTATAGCCCTCACCGCAAATAAAAGCAGGCGGGGAGAGAGTCCGAATACACGATATAGCAATTTCTTTCCCGCTCCGAATTCCGGAACGGCATCCGGGATGCCTTTGAGGACGGCAATTTTTCTTGTCACGGCCGACCTGCGTTTACGCTCCAGCCAGGGAAGGGGTTCAACCCGGTCTGCTTCATTATGGTAAATCATGTTCAGGGGATCAATGTAAAGTTCCAGTCCCGCCTTGCTCACGCGATTAGCGAAATCGCGGTCTTCAAAACCGGCAAATGGGAAATCGGTATCATACCCACCGGCTGCCATAAACAGATCTTTGGCCATAGGAAAATAACTGCTGGCGATGTGTTCACAGCGGAAGGGCGTGTGGTCATCCCAGTTCAGATCATGCCTCCACCCTTTGAGTGTAGTGAATCCGTTCCGGATCAGGAACCGGCCGAAGCGGGTTCGCACGAGGCGTTTACTCAATTCGGGAGGATAAATCCAGTTCGGGCCATAAACGCGACGCGGATAGAGTTGAAGTAGCTCCCAGGTGCGTTGGAGATTTTCCGCTTTTACCAGGTGGTCATCATCCATGAACAGCAAATGTGTGCCACTTGCAGCGTAAGCTCCGGTATTTCTGGCTCCGGCTACTCCCTTACCGCTGTGGTTCAGCAGTTTTATCCCGGACAAACTGCCGGCCTGCAGCGCAGGTTTTTGGTCAGGATCATCGTTGACTACGATCACCTCTGTGGGAAAGGAGAGTTTTTTCAATTCGGGTAAGAGCGCTTCCAGCGTTTGATGCAGGATCTGTTCTCTCTTATAGGTTGGAATAATGATGCTTAGCCCGTTCATCTCATCATTTTTTTAAGTTCCCGGAATAATTCCACGCCCGCCGGCTGATCAGAAATATTCAGAATGCCCGGCCGCAGAAGCGCTATTTCTTCACGGGATGGGAATGATCCTTTTTTCCAGGCTTCAAACATCTCGGCAGGATTGCGGAATGTACGTGAATAGCCTGCACGGTGCAGCAGACTGTATTGTGAAATACGGTCTTCAAACGGATTCAGGTAACAAAATGGCTTTTGCATATAGAGTGCTTCGAGCCCAATGCTGGAATTCTGACAGCATACCAGGTCCGAATCGCTGATAAGCTGCAATAAGCGGTCCTGCGACTCCTTCCCTACGATGATTGTATTTTTATAACCTCCGGAACGAATGGTATCCTCCGCGATGGTGTCGGTTTCCGAAGGATGTTTTTTAATCACCAGCTGAAAACCCTCCTTCTGGCAACAGTCTGCGAGCTCACGGATGAGAAGTTTTTTCTGGTCCTGATAGCCTGCGTGCGTTCCTGACCAGGTGCTGGCGAAAAGTAGTTGGCGTTTTTTTTCCTTGTTTTTAACTGGTGGATCCGCTGTATCAAAACCCGTGAAACCAAGCGGAACATGTTCGGGGGTAGGATCTTTTCTTCTTTTCCATAGCTGAACGCTTTCAGGACCTATGCAAAACCGTTTACTGAAGGCGATGCCCGGTTCCATCCAGAAAGCATCATCGGTGAAAAGGCTGTATTCTACATATGCTGCGGGAATTCCCCGGAAACGGGCAGTGTCGGCAAGCCAGCGTCCGGGTTCGCCCAGGGTGTATGTTAAAACAAGATCGGGCCGGATGGTATCAAGCACCACCGGCATCCAATGATAATTCAGCAGCGTGGCTTCTAAAAAAGAATCCATTGCTTCCGGCAGAGGAAGCGGGATTTGCCTGGATAATTCTTTGCGAAAAAATTCCGTTGACAGGGGATTGTGCGTCTTGAAATCCGAGTACTCATAAAAACGGATGCCATGTTTTCGGAAGAGCGCAATTTCTTTTTTTGCCGGCGATCCGATCAAACTGGCGTAATGGAGCACCACAAGTTCCGTTTCTTTGTCGGAGGAAGCGATTTCATAAAACCGTCGGAACAGCCGGTTGTTGAAAACAGGCGACTGGGTCAGAAAAAGAATCCTGCGCTTTCCTTTCTGTACTGCCGGCACGGCCGGATGAAGTGCCTTACCGGCAAGGCGGACAATATTTTTCTTTAACGGGCTTTTTTTAGCGCGGGTGCTCTTTAAACCCGGACTCAGCCTGCAATGAGGATCATAAAACCCGGCTGGAAAGAAATGAAAACGTTCTCCCATGCTTAACTCCGCTGTCAGGGAGGGCAGGCTCAATATTTTCCGGAATACCTGCAACTGCTCCCTGAGTATGAATGCGTCCAGAAAAGTTTCTTTCAGCGCGTAATGTAAAAGTGCTTTAGCAGTGTAAGTCGCCGGCTGTTTTGCAAGTACGGGCGGAATAAATTCCTTAGGCATACGCAGTTCCCGCAGGAAGGTATCCATCCATCGCAGCAAATGTTCGGCCGCCTTCAATTCCACACCGGCTTGTGCTGCGTTGAGAACGGAAACGTCGGCGCCAGCGCCCCGCGCCTTCAGCACCTGCTCTTTCCGCATCAGCAGGACGAGGAGCGCATCGGACCGCTTAAATTTTTCCGGATCGTCTGTGATCAGCCAGTGTTTCATTTGTTCTGATAGTGTTTCTGATGCCGAAGAAGGAGAGGAGGGCCGTTAAGAGCGGGAGCGAGAGCAGGATGTATGCGAGCAATGGAGCTGCCTGTGTGAAAGTAATAACCGTGCCGGCGATAAGCGATAGAATAAAGAATGCTGCACAAAAAGCATGAAAGGTGCCGAAATGAAATCTGAAATCGGAGACGCTCCGGTACAGGTTAATGGCGGGCAGCAACTGGGCCAATCGGGCGGCAAGAGAGGAAAATGCCGCTCCGGCAATTCCCAGCACAGGAATCAGTACCAGGTTGGCACTCACTGAAACCACCCCCATAATGAAATTCAGTGCGGGTAATCTTCTGGTCTGCCTGAAAAAGAAAACAGGTTCGGAATAGGCGATGTAGTAAAACCGTGGCACAAAACCGGCCATCAGAAGCGGTACAATACCGGTTGCAGGCAGGTATTCCTCTCTTATAAAGGCGTGAATGAGAGGGTAGGCCAGGAGGCCCAGCGCACCGGCTCCCAAAAGAATGAGTGATCCTTTGAAACGGTAAATGGTGTGTATGGCCCTGCTGTGTGCATGATAACCTTTTTTAAAGAGATCGTAAATCGCAGGATAGGTAGCGTTTTGTATGGCAGTGATAAACGTGTCGCAGATACCGCCAATAGCCGCCGCGAGATTGAATGCGGCAAGCAGCGTAAGATTGAGTTCGTTTTCTATTACAATGCGATCGAATGAAGTGAAAATGATCCCGAACAGCACATAGGGAATTACAGGCAGGGCATAGTTCATGGAAGAAGGCAGGAATCGCCGGTCGAAACGTATACCTGTTTGTACCAGAAGGTAGATGAGGAAGAGAACCGTAACGGCAATGGTGGACCAGGTTTTAAATTCTACGACGGTTAGCGCATTTCCGTGCAGAGATAGAATAGCATAGGCTTCCGCACCGGTGGTAAGCAGCAGCTGTCCGAGGGAGAAGAGGGCAAATGTTTTCATCCATTGAGCAGTGCGGAAATAGGCATTCATAACAGAAATTAAGGAACAGGCGAGCGATTGCAGGAGAACGAACATTCCGAAATCACTGAAGTTAAACCTTTCCGATTTGAAGAGTAAGCGGAAAGCCCAGTCGCCGAAGGGGAAAAAAACAGCGGCGATGATCAGAGAAACAATGATCACAAAGAGCAGGATGGTGGAGACATAGGTGTTGAGCAGGCGCCGGTTCTTCCGGTAGTCGAAATAGTGACGTATCAGTGAATGTTCGAGGCTGAGCGTCATGAAAACCGGAAAGATAGCCGTGAGCAGTGTATAGAGCGAAATCAGCGCGAACTCCTCCGGAGGCAGGTAAAGTAAAAACACCGGCAGGAGGATCACCCGTGAGAGAGCGGGCAAAAGTCCCAGCGCGGTATACACGGAAGTTCCGGTTATGATCTGCCTGATATTCATTTGATTTCCGGTTCAGCCAGGGCATACAGATAGAGTCTGTTTCCAATTCCGGCAGTTTCATAGCATTTTTCCTTCCTGAATTGATTCATCTGCTCCGGAAGCGGCACGTAGCTCAGCAGATGCGTGGCACCCAGTGCTTTCATCGCAGACACATTCAAATCCAACAGCGGCCAGATGTTCCTATCCGTCTCCCGTACATACATCGTACGCCGGGAAGCATGATTGAAGAGGTAACAACGACTGCCCCAGTGATCAAAATATTTTTTGATGGTGGCATCTTTCTCAAGCTCTGCGGCAATAATTTCCCGGAAACGGTGCTTATATTCCAGGGGATAATTGCTCACATAACCATCAATGGTATGCAGTCCGTTCATTTGAGCGATACCCGGATTTAACCCCAGGCATACAAAACGTTTTTTCCCCGAGCGAACCTCGGGATCGGCGGATATTTCAGAAAATAACGACGCGGAATAATACTGATCGTATCGCATATAGATTCCCTCTGCTCCTTCAGAACGGAAGGTTTGCAGGGGAACATCGTTCCATAACAGCCAGCTTATCTGGGCAGCCAAAAGAATTTGTGCCGCCAGCCGCATGAGTACGGAACGGCGGTAGAGTTCCAGTAAGAGACCAAAAAAGAGCAAATACCAGAGAAATGGCTGAAGAAAATACAGACGCGAAGGGTCGATTAGCCGGAATATTTTTATACGTTCCGCTGCAGCGGCCACAGGCGACCAAAGCAGCAATCCGTACACGAGTGCAATCAGGCCGATGAAAAGGAAAAGCAGAAGCCAATTTTTCCGGTATGACCAGTGTTGCCGGAAGGCTGCAAGCAACAGCAGGGGAACAGAGAGCAGCAGTACGGGAAACTGCAGGCTTTGGGTGTGTTCCTGCGAATAAATAAACAGATCCCATCCGAGGAGAACAGCCCAGGGCAGGGTTACAGGATACATGAAGGCATGCATAGAGAATTCTTCCCGGTGAGAAATGTACCTGGCATCCAGAAACGTATCACGTAAAAGTGAAAATTCAGAGAGAAAATAACCCGCCGTGAGAAGAAGGGGTGAAAGTAAAAGCAGCAGAGGTACAGGCCGGTGCCGGAGGCCCCGCCAGGCGATATACAGCAGCAGCAGGGGAACCGCCACAATCCCTATCCATACCATATTAGAACAAAGGGGAAATACAAGAAGATAAAGAATATTTCCCACCCCCCCGGTTTTCCTGGTAATGCGTGAAATAACGAACACCAGCAGCGGTAAGCCGGCCACACTGCAGCCCGCGAATGGAAAGAAGGGCAGGAGGGAGAAACACAGTGAAGACCAAACCGCGAAGCGGTTTTCTGCCTGCATGATCCGGGTAAATAAAAGATACATTCCTGCAAAGGCAACCATCCTTATTAGCAGAAGATGGATAAAATAGGAGGTGAACGGTTCAAAAAGAAAATAGATCAGACTGATGAGGGAATAACGTGAAGGCAGACCGCTCTCCGGCAAACCTCCCATAATGGAGGGATAAGTTCCGCCCTGCAGTTCAGCGCCGCTCACCTGTCCGCCGATAATGGAATACAGTACATGATTGGAATCCATCACATCATTCACTGTGAACAATGTTGCTTTTCCAAAAAAAAGTACAGGGAGCAATGGCAACAGGAAAATCAGTGCCGGGAAAATATACGGAACGATGCGGCGGCGTGTCAACGTTATTTCTTTTCCGTGATCTCCTCAATGATATAATTCGGACGCTGACGAGCGGCATCCAGCGCCCGCCAGACATATTCTCCCACAATCCCGATCGCAATCATCTGGAAAGAAGAAACGAAGAGGACTACAATCATGAGCGATGACCAACCTTCCACGGGTACCATCCCGCTGAATTTTGCGATAACGATAAATAGGGCATAGCAGAGTGCAAGGAAACCGAGAATAAGTCCCATCGCTGAAATGAGGCGTATCGGAAAGAAGGAGAACGAAACAAAGGAATCAATAAACAGTTTGAGTTTTTTACGAAAGGTCCAGCGCGAGGTGCCCTTTTCCCTTTTCCGGCGTGTATAAGGAATGCAAACATATTCATAGTTCATCCAGGCCAGCAGGTAAATCTGATTCGTATTCTTTTCGTTGATGCGTACAGCCTGTTCCCTCAGCTGACGGTCGAACAGCACCAGGTCAAAACCTCCCTCGGGTATATTCGGAAGCGCCAGCTTTTTCATGAGCGAATGATAAATCCCTGAAAATATTTTTGTGGTCACTCCTTCTTCCCGGTCTGTGCGGTTGGCGATCACGAGCTTCGTTCCCTTTTTCCAGTGTTCGTACATTTTCGGGATGAGTTCCGGCGGATCCTGGAGATCAGCCGTGAGAATGATCGTGCAGTCGCCCGTGGCGTGATTCATCCCGGCGAGAATGGCATTGTATGATCCGAAATTTCCGCTGAGCTTAATCACACGCACAAGCTCCGGATGGTCACGATGAAATTCCTTCAGCAACGGAAGGGTCCGGTCCTTGGAACCGTCATCCACCAGTATCACCTCCATTTCCACCTGGTCTTTCATGCATTCGCGCAGCGCAAGAATTTCCCGGCGGGTATCGGGAATATTTTCTTCATTGAAGTAACAGGGAATGATAACAGACAGTTTATCCATTGAAGAACGATTTAATAGCGGTAATGATGTATTCCTGTTCTGGTTCTGCAAGAGCTTCATGACAGGGAATGCTGAGGCATCGGGCAGGGATACGTTCAGCAACCGGAAAGGATCCCTCCGGATAATTCAGAAACTCCAGGGCTTGTTGCCGGTGAGGCGTTACCGGATAGTGTATCATTGTGCCAATTCCTTTTTTATTCAGGTGCTCTTGAAGTTCTTTTCGTTTGCCGGTCCGGACTACATAAAGATGATATGCGGATTCGCAGTGTTCAGCAAGAGCAGGAAGTTCCAGATCGCCGGTATCTTTTAGGGCGCGGTGGTAGGTGCCGGCAATTTTTTTTCTCCGCTGGTTGGCATCCTCAAGCCCACGGAGCCTGATCCGCAGAAAAGCGGCCTGCATTTCGTCCAGACGTGAATTAACTCCCGTAACCGTGTGTATGTATTTTTCTTTTGCCCCGTAATTTCTGAGCCGGCAGATACTGGAATATAATTCGGGATCGGAAGTGGTTACAGCACCCCCGTCACCCAAAGCACCCAGGTTTTTTCCGGGGTAAAAGCTGGTGGCACTGATTGCCCCGAAGGATCCTGTTCGTTTGTTTTTATACCGGGCTCCCTGCGCCTGCGCGTTATCTTCAATTACAAAAAGATTGTTTCTTTCTGCAAAAGCGAGAAGCGGTTCCATCTCGCAGGATTGTCCGTATAAATGCACGGGCAGGATCGCCTTTACATCGGGTCGCATGGCTTCGGATAGAAGCGATGGATCTAAATTCATGGTGTCGGAACGTACATCTACCGGCAGTGGCACAGCGCCGGCCTGAATCACCGCAAGATGGGTGGCAATAAATGTGTGTGCAGGCACTATCACACGGTCACCCTTGCCAATTCCCAGTGCCCGAAGTGCCAGCACCAGAGCGTCCAGCCCGTTCCCCGTTCCCGCGCAATAAGAACTTTCGCAAAAAGTTGCGAATTCCTTCTCAAAGGATTCAAGTTCTTCTCCGAGAATGTAATGCGAACGATCCAGTACCTTGAGAAAGGCTGTTTCCAGTTCCTTGCGCAGGGGCCGGTGAATGGCGGCAAGATCGAGAAAGGGGATGTTCTTCATTTTGGCCTGAGAACTCCGTCTGTTTCAATATAACTTTCCCCATTTTCCGAGGTCCATACCCTGTCTGATCCTGGAATCAGTTTCTTCCCGTCGCGTCCGACCCATGCGCGGAAAACAGCAGGATTTCCAAATACCATTGCGAAATCCGGCACATCGCGCGTTACCACGCTTCCCATACCTACCATGGCATACTTTCCCACGCGTACACCGGCGCGAATACTTGCGTTGGCGCCCAGGCTGGCTCCTTCCGCGATAAATGTTTCTTTCAGATCGAAATTCTTATTACCGCTGCGCGGAAGTAAGTCATTGGTGAATGCCACCCCGGGCCCTATGAATACATGGTCGGCAATGTTTACGCCGGACCAGATATGTACCCCGCTTTTAACAGTCACGTGATTCCCGATGCGTACATTTCCTTCAATAAAGCAATGATCGCAGATATTGCATTCATTTCCGATGGCTGCACCGGGTAATATGTGCACAAAGGCCCAAATCCGTGTGCCCTCACCGATATGATCGGTTTCAACAATGGCCGAGGGATGAATTTTTTTACCCATTCAGTTTCCGGAATACTTCGCGGTCGCGGATATAATCTTCCTGAACGAAAGGCTGGGAGGCCAGGCACAGCAGCACACTGTGATGTTCGAAAAAGAGTGTTCTCCAGTATCGTTTTGGAATAAAAAGCCCCTGGTCGGGTTTGGTCAGTTCAAAAACATTTCGCTCGCCGTTCACGGCCTCAAGTTCGATTTTCAGCTTTCCCGAAACGGCAACCACCACTTGTTCCAGCGTATAGTGGGCATGGTGACCCCTTGTGATCTCCTCCGGAGTGAAATAGGTCCAGTATACCCGTTCTACACGAAAGGGCACTTGTTTTCCGTATTCAGCCACGGAAATGTATCCTAGTTCAGTGGAACCGATTTTATCGAAACGGATCAGATAGGGTCGTTCGAAGTCAGCCATATAGGCCTAAAAATAATGTATTTTTCGATTGGAGCCGAAACAGGAAGACCGGATGATAAAAGCATGCTATCTTTAGATGAATTTCCAAACCCGGTTGATGGGATCTGTATCTTCAGGTATTCGGAATTACTTCTTCGGGATCACCATCCTCTTTTCGTTTGTTTCTTTTCTTCTCAATGGCTGGAACCGGCATGTTATTCGCACCGAAGGCAACACCACGGCTGCCAACGCTTCACTGCGCGGTGAGTGGATGATCCTGAATGCCGATGATGAATATTACCTCAGCCCGGCGCAAAATCTTCTTGCTTCCGGCGAGTTGCGCCGTTCTCCGGCTGCCGGAAACGGCAGTTACTTTCGCAGGGTTCCTGTTTACCCGCTCATGCTTTCGGCATTTCTCGCGGTTTTCGGGCAGCAGACGCCTTTGTTTCTTCATCTTTTTCAATGTCTTCTCTTCGGCATTTCTGTGGGCTTGCTGTTTCTGATTTTGTGCCGGTGGGATCTTCCGCTCCGGTGGTCATTCACTGCGGCTGCTCTTTATGGTCTGTGGCCTTATACTGCTTTCTGGAGCGCGTTTACACTTACGGAGGCGGTTACACCGGTTCTGACGATGGCTTACCTCTGGTTTTTACAAAGTATTTCGTCCCATCCTTCTCGAAGAGGAAACTGGACCTGGGCCGGAGCGATATTGTCACTTCTGGTTTATACCCGGCCTTATATGATACTGGCGGCCCTGCCTTTGTTGATTTTGCTTTTTACCTCGCGCGCTCAGTTCCTGCGTCTGCTGCCGGCCGCCCTGTTGTTTCCGGTGATCGTAAGTGGTTCATGGCTCTTCCGCAATAAAATCCAAACCGGAGAATGGGTCCTCTTCGAACAGGCTTTTCATCCGCAATCGCTGGACCGGATGAAACCGGAATTCCGTGGCATGTTCACCCTGGCCAAAGCCTGGGGTGTTACCGGACGGGAATTTAATGCGATGCATCAGCCCTTTTATATTGCTACCGTCGATGCGGATACTACATATGATTTTCCCGGAGAACTCATCCGGCATATTCCAAAGGATGTATTCACCGCCGACTCCGCCGGGTTGCTGAATGCCTTCCGTGCACACCGGAACGCGCTAAGGGAACAGGCGCCCTATTACCATGCGCTGCATGCAATGCCTGATGTGTACATGGCCTCTTCCATAGAGGCAGAAGCGGCCTACCGTAAAGCAGTGAGAACACTCCGCAACCGCAGTGCCTGGAAATACAGCATAAAACCCCGGTTGATGTATCTGCAGCGATTGATTTTTCATTCGGGGAGTGCGCATGTATTCGCCTTGCAGAAGGATGGTATTGTTTCGTCGGGATGGAAAGCGATCTTTTTCGCCGTGCATGCTTCCTGCTTCCTTCTCCTGATTCCTCTGTGCTTTTTGTTGCACCGGTATTCACGGATCCCCGGAATGATGCTTTCTGTACTGCTGGCGGCTGTTTTCTTCTCCTGCATTCATCTGGAAATCGAGCAACGCTACATGCTTCCTTTTATGCCGCTGCTCTATGCCGGTTGTGTGCTGGGAATGTATGTGGCTGGTAACAACTTTTTCAGTCGCCACAGGAAAGAATCAGATGCCCAGCTTTTTCCCTGAATATTTCTCGTAATACATACGAAGCACAAAAAGTGCGGAAAGATAGAATGGAATGCTCGGAATCCGGAGACGTACCAGTGAGCCGAAATTGGAAGTGGCCAATCCTACCGAGAAAGCAAAAAACAATGCAAACAATACGGAAAAGAGAAGAAGCGGATCCTGGAAAATATATTTGAAGAACCGCCCCACTCTCAGTTTGATCAGCAGCAGAATCGTGAGCAACAGCAAATAGGTGTTCTCCAGCGCAGCAAGGAGCATCACTACGTTTTTAACATCCAGCAGCGTAGGACGGAACATTCCGGCAAACACCGCTTTGTGGGAAACACCGAGTATACTGGGAATATTATCATCGAATTCACCGATGTTGAAGGAGTTTCCCTGGTAATGCTCCGACTGCTGGTCGCGCTGTGAAACCACCGCTTTTTTAAGAATATTATCAAAACGGTATTGCCCCAACTGTTCCTGCATGCTGTCAAGGATCAGGTAACCAAGTGCCAGACCGATTATTACCAGCATGGGTGTAACCATCATTCGCAGGGAACGGTTTTCAATGTAGGCTGATATATTTCCGACATACCAGATCGTGGAACCCGGCAACACGGCGAAGAAAATATACGGTTTAATGGCCAGCATCAGGTAGGAGCTGAACAGCAGCATGAACGTATTGAAGAACCGGATCCTGCGCCGTATAAATACCTCGTGAAAAGTGTAGGTATACCACCCGATGGCTCCGATCATCAGTGTGTCTTTCAGAATACCGGAACCCCAGAAAACAACCGATGGAATATAAAGAACAGCGATCGCCAGCTGATCGGAGATGGAAGGATAATAGGAATAAAAGAAGCGGAATAGTTTCCAGATCCCGGAAAAAGATGCAGCCGCCAGCAAAATGGCAGTGGTAATAAAACTGTGTCCGCCCAAAAATGCGAAGACCGTAACAATCTTAACTACAAAAAACGAATGGTGATCATGCCGGTAAGCGGGCCAGTCGGTTTCTGTGTTAAAGTAGGAGAATACTTCGGGTCCGGGTGATCTGAACATCACTTCAAGAAAAGCGGTGAAATTCTGATCGGCCAGTCTCCACATGGGTTTGGTGCTGTCGAAGTAGAGCGTGGAATCTCCTCCGTTATAGTAGAATGTGTAGATGAGACACACGGCGATGGCTCCCACCGTTTTTGCCAGCAGGCCTAATGTGAAGAAACGGTATTCGGGGTGCTTTTCAACCTTCGTGCTTTCATACCATTTGGCCCATACCAGCAGAAGAATCAGGTAAAGGGGAGGCAGTAACAGATCAATAAGCTGATAGTAATCCCGCATGCATGCTTTTCACAAAATTAAGCCAATTTACGGGTGAACAACTTGGGAAATATGTAATTTGCGCTTCGTGAAGGACAGAGAGAGCATTCTGGTCACCGGGGGTGCCGGTTATATCGGTTCACATACCATCCTCGAAATTCTGCGGGACGGATCCTATGATGTTGTTTCCGCTGATAATTTTTCCAATGGAGATGCGAATACGTTCCGCCGGATAGCAGAGATCAGCGGGAAAGAGGTAAAGAATTACAACGTAGACCTGACCCGGGCCGCCGACACCCGCCGTATTTTTTCGGAAAACCCCCAGATCACGGCCGTTATTCATTTCGCGGCACTGAAATCGGTTCCGGAATCAGTTGAAAAGCCGGAGCTGTATTTTTCAAATAATGTTGGCTCTCTTGAGGTCTTGCTCGGAGAAATGCGAACCGCCGGCGTGAACAAACTGATTTTTTCCTCCAGCTGCTCGGTGTACGGGAACAGTCCTGTGCAACCGGTTACGGAAGAAACACCTCTGCAAAAGGCGGAATCGCCCTATGGTGCTACCAAGCTGAAGTGTGAAGAAATCCTGCGGACTTATTCCGCCGCGCACCCGGAGATGAAAACCGCCGCTTTGCGTTATTTCAATCCGGCTGGTGCACACGCCAGCGGGAAAACAGGTGAGATTCAGAAGCGTAATGTTACCGGACTGGTTCCTATTCTGTGCGCGGTAGCGGCAGGAGAACGGAAAGAGATATACATTCATGGTACCGATTATCCCACCCGCGATGGAACCTGTATACGCGATTATGTTCACATCACAGATATTGCCAGGGCACATGTGCTGGCACATGCATGGCTCAACAGCAGTAAAAGTTCCGCAGGTATGCATGTGTTCAATCTGGGATCAGGCAATGGCACCACCGTGGAGGAAGCCGTTAATGCATTTCAAAAAGTCAACCATCTTACCTTGAATGTGGTAAGGGGGCCGCGCCGGCCCGGCGACGTGGCGGCAATCTACTCCAACGGCGAAAAGGCAAAACGCGAACTGGGCTGGCAGCCTGAATTATCACTGGGAGAAATGATGCGTTCGGCCTGGGAGTGGGAGAAGAAATACCGGAGCCTTCAGTCGTGATGATACTTCTCGTTACGTAAAATACTGAACGCCCGGTAAAGCTGTTCCGCAAGAAATACCCGTGCCAGCTGGTGAGGAAAGGTCATCTTCGAGAGGGCGATCATTCCTTCGGCGCGTTTTCTTACTTCCCCGCTGAAACCAAAGGCCCCACCCGTAACCAATGTGCATTTTCCGCTGCCTTCTGTGGTTTTACGTAACCATTCAGACCACTCGCGGGATGTGTACTCCCTGCCTTTCTCATCCAGCAGGATCAGCCGCTCTTTTTCTTCCAGCGCATCCAGTATCCACTTTCCTTCCCGGTTTCGCTGTTCTTCCGGATCACCTTTTCCTTCGGGCAGCTCTTCCCAGCTCACTGTATAATAACGCGCGATTCTTTTTTTGTATTCTTCCATCAAGTCGAGATGCGGACCCCGGTCCGTCCGGCCTATCGTCAATATCCTGAGTTTCACCATCTGTGTGAATAATCTTAACTTTGTGAACCGTTGCCTAAATGTACCGGTTTGGCGTGATTCTTGTATCTAAAATCCCATGTTCATGAAACTTCAGGCGGTGATTGCCTCTGTTGTTATGCTTCTCTGCTGGGCCAACCCGGGCGATATCAGCGATGATATTGCCGCCGCGTTCCGGAAGGGAGATGCCAAAGGGCTGGCAAAGTACATGGGTGAGCAGGTGGATCTTGTGATTCTGGAGAAGGAGGAGGTGTACAGCCGTTCCCAGGCTGAACTGATCCTGAAAGACTTCTTTACGAAAAATCTACCCAAATCGTTTAATGTGGTGCACAATGGCGTTTCCAAAAATGGATCAAAATTCGCCATTGGAAAGCTGGTGACGGGCAAAGGCTCCTTTAAGGTGACATGGTTCATCAAGAAGGAGAACAATGTCTTCTACATCCACCAGCTGCGTATTGAAAAAGAGGAAGAATAATCCCCCTTACATCACCGGCAAACGGATCCGGGATTTTGTGAAATCCGCCCTGCAGGAGGATCATGGCAGTGGCGATCATACTTCCCTTTCTACTATTCCCCCGGGTAAAAAAGCCCGTGCACGGCTGATTGTGAAGGAAAATGGGGTGCTGGCAGGAGTACAGCTTGCCACGGAAATATTTTTTCAGGTAGATCCCCGGCTCAAGGTGGTATTGATGGCAGCAGACGGCGCACCGGTCCGGCGGGGCGATATCGCTTTTGTGGTTATTGGACCCGCCCGGTCCATTTTGCTGGCCGAACGTCTTGTGCTGAATGTGATGCAGCGCATGAGCGGTATCGCTACGCAAACAGCTCATCTGATGCGTTTGTGTAAAGGAACCGGTGCTCAGGTGCTGGATACACGCAAAACCACTCCCAACTTCCGCTTCGCGGAAAAATGGGCAGTCCTGCTGGGAGGTGGTGCAAATCACCGTTTTGGTTTATACGACAGAATTCTTGTAAAAGACAATCATATTGATATCAGCGGAGGTATAGTGCCGGCCATACGCAAAGTGAAAAAATACCTGCGCACCAAAAAACTCCGCATTCCTGTTGAGGTGGAAGCCCGGTCGCTCCGCGAAGTAAAACAGATCGTAGGGGAGGGTGGGGTGCAACGCATTCTGCTGGATAATATGACCACAGGAGAAATGCGGAAAGCCGTAAAGTTTATTGGGCGCAAAGCGGAAACGGAAGCGTCCGGCGGTATTGATGAACACAGCATTCGAAAGGTAGCACTCACCGGAGTGAATTTTATTTCGGTGGGAGCGCTTACGCACCGTGTTCGTAGTCTGGACCTTTCACTGAAGGCTTTCTGAGATGGATAGGATAACCCGCTTTTTTATGAATCTGCCGCCGGTACGTGCGGTACTCCGCCTTTCTAAAAGAACAGTTCCGCCCGGCTTTGGCGGAATTTCCGTTTATGAGGCCGGTGTCTATTTCCGGCAGGGACTCACCAAGGGAGCTCTCCCAACCCGCGCCGCCGCACTGGCCTATAACTTTTTCCTGGCCTTGTTTCCTTCCGTCATCTTTCTTTTTACGCTTATTCCATATGTACCTATTGAAGACTTTCAGCCACGATTGATGGAGACCATCCGCATGGTGATGCCCGAAAATGCCTATGCAGCAACGGAAGAAACCATTCAGGAAATTCTTACAAGGCAGAATGGAGGACTCCTGTCGCTGGGATTTTTAATGGCGCTGTATTTTTCTACCAACGGTTTCAATTCCATGATCAACGCATTCAATAACACCTTTCATGAGCTCGAAAAACGCAATGTGTTCATGCAGCGGCTCGTGTCGCTGGCACTGGTGCTTATTTTTGTCCTGATCCTTGTTCTGGGTGTCGGAACGCTGGTAACCGGGGAGTGGATGCTTGCCCATGTAGTTTCAGAAGGCAGTACAGGAGGACGTTTCCTGGTCAATATTTCACGCTGGCTGGTGCTCTTTCTTTTATTCTGGGTGATGATCTCCTCCGCCTATTTTATGGCGCCCGCCCGCAGAAACAGAGGCTGGAAGTTCTTTAGTCCGGGTTCGCTTATCGCCACTCTTCTCAGCATTGTTACATCACTGGGTTTTGCTTATTTTGTGAATCATTTCGGGAGTTATAATAAAATATATGGCTCCCTTGGTACGTTGATCGTAGTGATGATGTGGATCTACCTGAATTCTCTGGTACTTCTCCTCGGATTTGAGATCAATGCAAGCATTCATTCCGCCCGGCGGAAAAAAATTCTGGCAGAAAAGTGAGTCATCAGTATAAAACCGTTATGAAACAGATGGGACTGGCGCTGAACAGCTACGGCAAGGCCTGGGATTTCATCATGAAAAACGGGTTGTGGAAGTTTTTCTTCGCAACGCTGACGGTTTCCGTCGGATTGTGGGTGGGAGGTTATTACGCCATTCACTGGGTGAGTAACGAGGTGGCAGATTGGATCGTAAACACCGTGTCCGGATGGTTTGGAATGAACGGCGACGGCTTTATCGGCGCGGTGGTGAAATGGAGCCTGGAACTCCTGGTGGCTATTGCCGTGTGGATTATGTATCTCTCCGTTTTTAAGAGCATCATGCTCATCATTATTTCACCGCTGCTGGCTTACATCTCAGAGCGGGTGGATGAGATTATTACCGGAAATCATTATCCCTTCGACGGCGATCAGATGATGAGGGATGTGGTACGGGGCGTCGCCATTTCACTGAGGAATCTATTCCTGGAACTGGGGTTTACTTTTGTTTTTTTTGTAATCTCTTTTATACCGGTGATCGGGTGGGCCATCAGCCTGGTAGGTATGTTTGCCGTTGCCAGCTATTTCTACGGATTCTCCATGATGGATTACACCAATGAGCGAAGGCGTATGACGATCCGCGACAGCATCCGGTTCATCCGCAACCACCGCGGCATCGCCATCGGGAACGGAATGATCTTTTCACTTTTTTTCATGATCCCCTTCTTCGGTAAATTTGTAGCTCCGGTGATCGCTCCGCTTTGGAGCGTGGTGGCCGCTACCCTGGCTATTCATGAAATGGTGAACCTCAAGTCGGGACAACAGAAGTATGGAACCTGAGTACCGCATTTCCTGTGTAACCTACCTGAACAGCCTTCCTTTTATCCATGGATTGAAGCATTCCGGGTTCCTGCGCAGTTCCCGTTCATCACTGTCCCTCGATATCCCATCCCAATGTGCTGAGAAAATGTTACAGGGTGCAGCAGACGTTGGTATTCTTCCGGTAGCCATGATTCCGGCGGTAAAGGACCTCCGGATCATTTCAGATCTCTGCATTGGAGCCGACGGACCGGTAGGAAGTGTGATGCTGTTTTCCCGGGTTCCGCTCGATCAGATCAAAACGGTTTACCTCGATTATCACTCCCGCACTTCTGCCGTGCTCGTTCGTATTCTGGCCCGGAATTGGTGGAAGATCAATCCGGAATGGAAGCAGGGAAGCCCCGGATTCGAAGATCGTGTTGAAGGCGAAACCGCAGCCCTGATTATTGGCGACAGGGCATTGGAACGGGAAGGAAAATACCCGTACATCTTCGATCTGGCCGAGCACTGGAAACTGTTCACGGGTTTGCCCTTTGTTTTTGCTGTTTGGATGGGAAAGCGTTCTCTGCCCGAATCCTATCTTACTCCCTTCAACCAGGCGCTCGAAGCAGGCGTGAGCGAGATCCCGGCCCTCGTTCAAACACTCCCCCCTTCCTTTATTGCGCCGGAACGGGTTAAGAAATACCTCGAAAATAATATCCATTACCGGTTGGATGATGCTGGAAAAGAGGCCATAAGGCAATTTCTTGAATTCAAGGCCGGACTTGGCCTGTAAGTTGTATAATACCTGAAAAACCTTTAGGTTTGTTTTATCTGATAACCACTGATTTATGAAAAAACTGTACATCGCGATGGCACTGATCCTGGGTGCCGGCTTAGTGAATGAAGGATGGTCCCAGAAAAAGGGAAATATCGTTGAGCAAAGTGAAGACCAGGTAAAGCTTTTTACCGCACGGCAGGATTTTTTACGGGGCGATTATGTTAAAGCCCTCAACCTCTACAAAGAGGTACTTAAAAACAAACCGGAGGACGCGGACGTTAATTTCCGGGTGGGAGAATGCCTTCTGGCCATGCAGTCTTATGAAGAATCATTAGAGTACCTCGAAAAGGCAAAATCCATTAACCCGGCAGCGAATTCTGAGCTGGACTATTGCCTCGGAAAGGCGTATCAGGGCGTGGATAAACTGGACAAGGCCATTGAAGCGTATACCTCCTTTAAAACAGGCAATGAGGGAAAAGCAAAGGAATATGAGGTAGATGCGCTTATCAACCAGTGCCGCACGGCCCAGGAGCTGATCTCTAAACCGGTGGACGTGGTTGTGAATAATGCCGGCGATCTCATCAACTCTTCTTACGACGATAAAGGCCCGTACATCACCGCCGACGGAAAAACACTCATCTTCACCTCCCGGCGACCCGTGGGAGGTAAAAAGAAGGATAAGATTGACAAGGATGGTGATTTCGGATATTTCGAAGATATTTATATGTCGAAGTGGGATGATGTGAAAGGCGGCTGGACGGAAGCGGAGCTGATCAAAGGTTCCCTCAACACGGATGGGTACGATGCCTGTACTTCCATTTCTCCGGATGGAAAGATTATCTATGTTTACCGTAATGTTGAGGGAGAAACCAAGTCGGGAGACATTTATTTTTCCAAAGTGATGACCTCCGGAAAGTGGGGAGCACCAAAGCCTTTAGGCAAACCGTTCAATTCTTCTTACTACGAAGACCAGGCCTGCATCTCGTCCGACGGGAAGAAAATGTTCTTTGTTTCTGAACGCCCGAAGGAAGGAGAACACAAAGGGTACGGACAGGGAGACATCTGGATGTCTACAAAAATTTCAAAAAGTGAATGGGGACCTCCCGTAAACCTCGGTCCGGATGTGAACACAGCGGACGATGAGAACGGATTATTCCTTCATCCTGACGGGAAAACACTTTTCTTTTGTTCGAACGGACATAACACCATGGGTTCGTATGATATTTTTATGACGGTGTTCGAGAATGGCAAATGGTCGAAACCCAAAAACCTCGGCTATCCTATCAATACTACACGAATGGAAGCTAAGTTTGTTCTGAGCACCGATGGCAACACGGCGTATATCGCCAGTAATCGCCCGGGCGGACAAGGTGAACGCGACATCTATATCGTAGACATGAGCAAATACGATATCATGGGCGTGAAAGCGGATGCCAACAAGGGCCCTATGTTATCCATCCTTAAGGGTACTGTATTTAATGATGCCGGCCAGGGTACGGAAAATGCAAAAGTAGTGATCACCGATAAGGCTACAGGCACCGTGGTGGGAGAAACAATGTCCGGTGATGATGGCTCTTATTTCTTCACCCTCACCGGAAACAAAACCTATATCATTGAAGTTTCCAAGGATGGGTTGGATACTAAAAAGGAGGAATTCCTGTTAAAAGAGGATAAAAAGCAGACCTACACCGAAGTGAAGCATATTATTCTGAGTAAGCCTAAAAAGAAGTAAGCGCTGCTCTTTAGTTAAAGTGAAGAGTCCGGTAGTCATCCGGACTCTTCTTTTTTTAAAATAGCCGGCAGCAATCACCTCACCGCATACATCACTTCCTTCACGGCCTTTATTACTTTGACCATGCTGGGAAGCGCCTCCTCAATGAGGGTAGGTGCGTAAGGAAGGGGTACATCCGCTGAAGTGACCCTCCGAACGGGTGCATCCAGGTAATCGAATGCTTCTTTTTGAACTTTAAAAGCCACCTCTGTGGATATACTCCCTAAAGGCCAGGCCTCTTCTACTATCACCAAACGATTGGTTTTCATCACTGACCGGATCACCGAATCGTAATCAATGGGACGGATCGTTCGGAGATCTATTACCTCGGCACTGATTCCTTCCGCATCCAGTTCCCTGGCCGCTGCCAATACCATTTTCGTAATCTTCCCGAAAGTAACCAGCGTTACATCGCTGCCCTCGCGCTTTACTTCGGCAACGCCAATGGGCAATAAGTATTCTCCCTCGGGAACTTCTCCTTTGTCTCCGTACATCTGCTCGCTTTCCATGAATACCACCGGATCATTATCGCGGATGGCGGATTTTAGCAATCCTTTCGCATCGTAAGGATTAGAAGGAACAATCACTTTCAATCCCGCTGTGTTCGCATACCAGTTATCAAAGGCATTCGAGTGCTGCGCCGCCAGCATACCGGCCGAACCCGTAGGTCCGCGGAACACAATAGGCATCGGGAACTGTCCGCCCGACATACTCAGCATCTTTGATGCCGAATTGATCACCTGATCAATGGCCACCAGCGAGAAATTAAATGTCATGAATTCTACAATGGGCCGTAAACCATTCATGGCCGATCCCACCGCTATCCCCGCAAAACCTAATTCAGCAATCGGCGTGTCAATGATCCGCTTCGGACCAAATTCGGCCAGCATTCCTTTGCTCACCTTGTAGGCACCGTTATATTCGGCTACCTCCTCACCCAAAAGATAGACCGAAGCGTCGCGGCGCATCTCCTCGCTCATGGCCTCCCGGAGGGCCTCCCGGAATTCAATGGTTCTCATGTTGATCAGTTCAGGGGACACAAATTTAGCATAAATACCTGAAAAACAGGGGGGATAAACTAATTTTCCACGACCTGTTTCTACCTGAGAATCACTAAATTTGCCCCTCATTAAATCCCCCTTAGAATGAAGATCTTAGTGTGCATCAGCAATGTTCCCGACACCACTTCGAAGATCACTTTTACGCCCGACAAAAAGGCCTTTAATTCTACCGGCGTGCAATTTATCATCAATCCGTACGATGAGATAGCACTTACCCGTGCACTTGAGTTAAAAGAAGCCTCGGGCAACGGTTCCGTAACGGTGATTCATGTTGGACCTGCTGCCAATGAAGCAAATATCCGCAAAGCGCTCGCTATTGGAGCCGATGACGCCATCCGAATTAATGCCGAAGCAACTGACGGATTTTTTACCGCAGTTCAGATCGCCACTGTCGCAAAAGACAAGGGTTACGATCTGATTCTTGCCGGAAGAGAAAGCATTGATTATAACAGCGGACAAGTGGGTCCCATGATCGCTGAGCTGATGGGATTACCTTCCGTATCGGTGGTGCAGAAACTCGATATCGCAGGCGGGGAAGCGCTAATGGAACGAGAGATTGACGGTGGTAAGGAAATCCTCAGCTGCAAACTCCCCCTCGTGGTTACCGCTCAAAAAGGAATGGCAGAACCGCGCATTCCCAACATGCGGGGCATCATGACTGCTCGCACCAAACCGCTGCAGGTTGTGGAACCCTCAGGAAATGAAAAGTTTTCCGAAAGCCTTGCGTTTGACAGTCCCGCCCCTAAACAGGCCGTAAAACTGGTGGAAGCCGGAAAGGAGGAAGAACTGGTAGCCCTGCTGCACAACGAAGCAAAAATTATTTAACTGCACATTTATGGTACTTGTATATACAGAAAGCTGGGAAGGCAAATTCAAGAAGGCCACCTTTGAAGCGGTGTCTTATGCCGCAGAGGTGGCAAAGAAACTCGGAACCGGTGTAGTGGCCGTTAGTATAGGAAATGTTTCACCTGACGACCTTGCTGCTCTTGGAAAATACGGCGCCACAAAAGTGCTGTCGGCAAAGGGCGATACAACACTTCAGCCCGGAAGCTGGGCGGCCATCATTGCCGGAGCGGCTCAGAAGGAAAATGCCAAACTGGTGATACTTTCTCATACCTACACCGGAAAATCGGTGGCCCCGCGGCTGGCAGTCCGGTTGAAAGCCGGTCTTGCGGCTGGAGCTGTTCAGCTGCCTTCTTCTCTTTCACCCCTGACAGTACGAAAGAAATGTTTTTCCAATAAAGGTTTTACAGATGTTACTGTTTCTACGCCTGTAGCCCTGATCGCCATTACCCCTAATTCGTACCAGGTGAATACAGGAAGCGGAACAGCGGCAGTGGAGGAATTCAATCCGCCGGACAGTTCAACAGGAGGCAGCCTTACCTGCAAAGAAACCAAAAAAGCTACCGGTAAAGTAGCACTCACCGAAGCGGAGATAGTGGTCTCCGGCGGCAGAGGAATGAAAGATCCGGCCAACTGGGGAATGCTGGAAGAAATGGCGGGTATTCTTGGAGCGGCTACCGCCTGCTCAAAACCCGTGGCAGACATCGGTTGGAGACCGCATCACGAGCATGTTGGACAAACCGGAATTACCATCGGTGCCAATCTGTACATTGCAGTGGGAATTTCCGGCGCCATTCAGCACCTTGCCGGAGTGAGTTCTTCCAAAGTAATGGTGGTGATCAATTCGGATAAGGAAGCGCCCTTTTTCAAAGCGGCGGACTACGGTATTGTCGGCGATGCGTTTGAAGTGGTGCCCCGGCTCAATGCGGCACTTAAGAAACTCAAATCGTCGTCCTGAATTAATTTGTAAATTTAGAGTACCCTACCTCCCGCATGAAAAAAATCCGCTTAGATATCGTTGGACTTTCTTATAGCCAGACGCAGAGCGGAGCCTATGCCCTGGTGCTGGGAGAGCAAACCGGCAAACGCCGCCTTCCCATCATCATCGGCGGATTCGAAGCGCAGGCCATCGCCATTGAACTGGAAAAAATGACTCCGAGCCGGCCGCTAACGCACGACCTCTTCAAAAGTTTTGCCGAAACGTTCAATATCACCGTTGAGGAAGTCATTATCTATAACCTCGTGGAGGGTATTTTTTATGCGAAACTGATTTGTAAGAAGGATGGGAAGGATACCGTGGAGATTGACGCCCGCACGAGCGATGCCATTGCGCTGGCAGTACGGTTCGCCTGCCCCATCTCTACCTACGAATTTATCCTCTCTCAGGCGGGCATTATTCTCGACGATGAATCGGTGACCGAGCCGGCTTCAAAAATGGAGATCGAGGAAGCCCAGTCCTCAAAAAGCGGGAGCGCAGAGGATGGAGATCTTTCAAAGCGTTCTACCGAAGAACTGAAAGAGATGCTCAACGAAGCCCTTGGCGATGAGGACTATGAAAAGGCTTCCCACATCCGCGATGAACTGAACCGCCGGAAAAAATCCTGAATCCTTGCTGAGTATCGAGTCCATAGCGCGTGGGATGCTGGGAATCCTGACCCTCACAGCGCTGTTATACCTGCTTAGTTCTAACCGCAAAGCTATTCCCTGGAAACTCGTGGGAGCTGGCATTCTTTTTCAGCTGGTATTCGCCATACTGGTTCTGAAAGTTCCGTATGTGGATGACGGCTTTGAATATGTGTCTGCTTTTTTTGTGCGTGTGCTTAGCTTTACAAGGGAGGGAGCGCAGTTTATTTTCGGAGGACTCATGGATGTTAATTCCTACGGTTTTATTTTCGCGTTTCAGATCCTTCCCAGTATCATTTTCTTTTCCGCACTCACCAGCTTGTTTTATTACCTGGGCATCCTTCAGCGCATTGTTTACGGCCTGGCCTGGCTTATGAGCAAAACAATGAAGATATCGGGCGCCGAGAACCTCTCCACCGCAGCGAATATCTTTCTGGGCCAAACGGAAGCCCCGCTGCTCATCAAACCTTTCCTGGCAACAATGTCTAAAAGTGAACTGCTTTGCATTATGGTGGGAGGTATGGCCAATACGGCAGGTGGTGTGATGGTAACCTACATGGGATACCTGGGCGGCGCAGACGAGGCGGCTCAGCTTTATTATGCCCAGCACCTGCTCGCCGCTTCGGTGATGAGCGCGCCGGCTACCCTGGTGGTTTCCAAAATGCTTATCCCGCAAACAGAACAGATCCGGGAACATATTGAGGTTCCTAAGCAAAGTATGGGAGGAAATGCACTCGAAGCCATCGCAAACGGTACCACCGAAGGAGTTAAACTGGCGGTAAATGTGGCGGCTATGCTCATTGTTTTCATTGCCCTGATCGCCATGGTGAATTACGGCATGAAGAATATGCTCGGGGAGTGGACCGGCTTGAACGATTGGATCAGGGATCTAACGGCCGGCCGGTACGACGGGTTCACCCTTCAGTTTATCCTGGGCTATGCCTGCGCTCCGCTTACATGGATGCTGGGAATTTGTTCTTCTGATATGGTGGCGGTAGGGCAGTTACTCGGGGAAAAAACCATACTCAATGAACTCTATGCCTACAAAACCCTTGGAGAGATGAAGGCGGCGGGGCTGTTCACCGAGCAGAAAAGCCTGATCATGAGCACGTATATTCTTTCCGGGTTTGCCAATTTTGCAAGCATAGGTATTCAAATCGGTGGCATAGGGGCACTGGCGCCCACCCAGCGGGGTATGCTCTCGCGGCTGGGCATTAAAGCCATGATCGGAGGTGCCATCGCTTCCCTTTTCACCGCCGTACTGGTGGGAATGCTCAACTGACAGAAACTCAGTTCTTCCTGGTCTTAATAACTTTTTATTCCGGGCTCATTTCTTCCGCTTAATTTTGGTCTTATAATTCGCATACAGGGTGAAACAGTACCATGATCTCATGAAGCATGTTCTGGAACACGGAACAAAAAAAACGGACCGTACCGGAACGGGTACGCTATCGGTTTTCGGATACCAGATGCGGTTTGATCTGGCGGCAGGTTTCCCGCTTCTGACCACCAAAAAAGTGCATACCCGTTCTATTATTCATGAACTTCTTTGGTTCCTGAAGGGTGAAACGAATATTAAGTACCTGAAGGATAATGGGGTCAGTATCTGGGATGAATGGGCGGATGAGCAGGGCAATCTCGGTCCGGTATATGGTTCACAGTGGCGATCGTGGCCCGCCGCCGATGGCAGGCATATTGATCAGGTCACCGACATAATCCGGATGATCAGAGCCACTCCTGATTCCCGCCGCCTGATTGTTTCGGCCTGGAATGTTGGAGAGATCGGAAAAATGAAATTACCCCCCTGTCATGCTTTTTTTCAATTCTATGTGGCGGATGGCAGGCTGAGCTGCCAGTTATACCAGCGAAGCGCGGATATTTTTCTGGGAGTTCCTTTCAACATAGCATCCTATGCACTTCTAACCATGATGGTGGCACAGGTATGTGATTTAAAGCCCGGTGATTTCGTTCATACGCTGGGCGACGCGCATCTGTATTCGAATCATCTGGATCAGGCACGCTTGCAGCTTTCCCGTGATTTCCGGCCACTTCCCGTGCTCCGGCTGAATCCTGAGGTGAAGGATATTTTTGCATTCCGTTACGAGGATTTCGTAATCGAGGGTTACGATCCCCATCCGCATATCAAGGCCGAGGTGGCGGTATGAAAATCAGCATCATCGTTGCGGTGGCAGAGAATGGAGTGATCGGGAAGGATAACCGCTTGATCTGGCGCCTGCCGGACGATATGAAATTTTTCAAGGAAAAAACGCAGGGTCACCATGTGATCACAGGGCGGAGAAATTATGAGAGCATTCCGGAGAAATTCCGGCCACTGCCGGGGCGCATTAACCTGGTGGTCAGCAGAAGTGAAACTTACACTGCCCCCGGGGCACAGGTATTTCATTCTATTGAAGAGGCAATTGAATATGCTGCGGGCAGGGGCGAGGAGGAGTGTTTCATTATCGGCGGTGGCGAAGTGTACCGGCAGTGTCTGAGCCGGGCAAACCGCGTTTACCTTACCCGTGTTCACGGGCGTCCGGACGGAGATACCTATTTTGAGTTTCCTGTTCCCGGCTTCCGTCGCATTTCCGCCACGGCACATCCCACGGATGAAAAGCATGTTATGGCTTTCACAATTGAGGTATGGGAGCTGCAGTAATCGGGCCGGGCTGTCTTTTTGAAGGTGGGCGTATCGCCCAATCTATATCGAACTAACTTCCCGGATTCTTTAGTCGTTTCAAAACTTTTTCAAGATATCTCTCCTGGGGAAGGAGATTCAGCTGAATGCGCCGTGCATAATGAATACTGTCTGTCACCTCTTTATTCCGTTCACGAAGTTTTTCTTCCGCCTCTTTTCGTAAAATGATTTCGCGGCTAAGCTTATGGTTCCATCCCCAGAGGCTCATCAGGGTGCATAATCCGCCGGGAACCAGGATGTGAATGGCGTACGGCCAATGCATAAACTTGAACAAAGCACCGAGAAACAACAGGTTGACACCTAAGAAATTAGCGATGGAAAGCAGGGTAGTGTCATGCCAGCTGTTGGCAAAGGGCTTCCATTTCCGGTAGGTAGCTATCAAACCCAAAGGACCAAAGGCAAAGCAATACCATAGACCACCGATAACTATCGCCATGTTTGAACCCGGAAGATGAAAATACTTCATGATTAAACCAGCTATGAGCAGGGCAAAAGAAATAAGTCGGTAAAGACTCTTCACCTTGTTAAGCCTTGGAGAGTCAGCCTTTATAAAGAGAAAGGCAAAGCCCAGCGGTATAAATACCGAGGTTGTAATCATCAGCAGAGCCCTCATCCATTCCAACTCCAGCTGATCGTAGAAGATCACCCCGGGGATAATAAGAAGGGAGAAACACACAATCAGAAACAGTCCCAGGCGGGAAATAAAGCTGGTCTTGCCGTTATTTTCTTTCGAGCGACTCATTCAGCCGGGCAACTACCCGAAGCGTTAAAATTAATCAAAGTAAGGAGTTTTAAATTGGCAATACGGTCCAGGAAAACCTCGTGAGGTGGAATAGCTCGTAATTCTTGCTGCTTTCTCGCTACCCGGGTTCATTTAAAAGTTGAAACCACTCCAAATAAGAGTGAACTATTGCTTTATGAATCTAAATGACAGTTTTGTATAATCACCAATACTTATTAAATAAGTTCCGTTCGAAAGGCTGTGGAGCATCAGCGCAGTGTTTTCGCCGGTAAGTGTGCCCGACAGTAAGGTTTCACCATTTACATCTGAGATATAATAAATGGAACCAATCAGCTCTTTTGGTATTCTAATGTTAATTCCTTCATCCGAGGGATTCGGAAATACGGAGCATTTTCCTTCCTCATCATATTTTATGTAGTGTGTAGTCAAAATTGCGTAACACAGAGAGGTGTCAGTGCAGTTATTTTGCGTTACTATCACTGCATAATTTCCGTTTACCGGGGGAGTAAAGTTCTGGAATGTCTGACCTGTAATTACTGCATATCCGTTGTTACAGTCAATCCATTGATATAAAGCCCCTACCGCGTTCGCAGTTAATGTGGGATCATTATTGAGGACTGAAACATCTGCCGAATTAATAGTAAGGTTAACGGTGATGATGCTGTCGCATCCGGTAACACTATATAAGGTATCCATGTATTGTCCGCTGGTCATCCATGTATAGAGACCGCTTGGAGAAACGAGGCTGTCGCAGGCAGAAAGCACTATATTTGAATACGTGGCTGAGCATTGTCTCATCTTCTGAACAAATGCATCCTGGTTTCCATACGAAGCGATGTTAAACACTCCCATATCAGGATCAAAATCTACCGTACCTACGAAATAACCTGCGGTATAAACGCCAAATAAAGTGTCTACCGCCACAGCTCGGCCATAATCAGCATAAATGCCGCCGAGTTTTTTGGCCCACACAAAATTTCCTGAACTGTCAAGTTTACTGATAAATGCATCATCTGTATAGCTTGAATTGAATATAGTGGATGCAACGTTATAAGTGCCTGAGCCGGGATCAAAATCAGCAACTCCGTTGAAATGCCCCGTGGTATAAACATACCCGCTGTCATCAATAGTAATACCACGGCCGGCATCAACATTGATACCTCCGATTTTCAGGGCCCAACTCAGCGCCCCTGCACTATCAAGTTTCCAGATATACACATCTTCACCGCCTGACGAAGAGGAGAGGGTAGTGGTGCCGGAACCCGGGTCAAAATCAACGATTCCCTGAAAATAACCGGTTGAATATACATTTCCCCGATTGTCTGTTCTCACTGAATACGCCCTGTCATTCGCATTATTGCCGGCCTTGCACGCCCATCTGAATGCACCGGTAGAGTCAAGCCTGCTGACAAATACATCATCAGAACCGGCAAGGAATGAACTCAGGTTGGCCGTTCCTGAACCCGGATCAAAATCAGCAGTTCCCCTAAAATATCCGGTGGTGATTACATTTCCAAAAGCATCGATGGTAATTGACATCGCTACTTCTGAAGAAGTACCTCCCATTTTTTTTGCCCATCCAAAATTTCCGGATGCATCGAGTTTTAAAACAAAAATATCTTCCAGTCCTGACGCTGCCAGGTTGTAAACTCCGGTGCCGGGGTCAAAGTCAACAGTACCGGTGAATTTTCCGGTTGCGTAAACGTTACCATATGTATCAAGCGCAATAGCAGTACCAAGGTCGGTTCCGGTATTTCCTGCGCTTTTCGCCCATATAAAATTACCCGATGCATCAAGTTTGCTGATATAGATGTCCTGTCCGCCGGCAGCAGCAAGATTATACACCCCCATGCCGGGATCAAAATCAGCGGTACCGGAAAAATTGCCTGTTGTATAAACGGATCCGTCATTGCCCACTGTGATAAAATCGGAATACTCGTTTAAAGCGCCACCCAGTTGCCGGGCCCAGATGAGATTGCCGTAAGGATCAAGTTTGCAGATGTAGGAATCGCTTCCTCCGTTCGAGGTTAAGTTATACACACCTGGGCCCGGATCAAAATCACCTGTTCCATTGAAATAGCCTGTTACATAGGCGTTCCGGGATGCATCTACGGTAATATGATTTCCATAATCAGCAGAAGAGCCTCCCACATGTACCGCCCATTCGAAGCTCTGAGCTTTAATGGCGGTTGCAGAGGTAATAAGTATGGATGAAATCAGAACCTTTATTGTCATCGTTTTTATGTTATGATTAAGTAGGGCTTATTCTTAAGAGGCTGCGGACCGATTTTGGTGGGTGTGTTCAAATGTACAAAGAAATCAGGGGAAGGCATTTAATGTACTCTTGTTGTTGCGGGTCTTTATTGTTCGATGGTTCTTAAACTTAATAAATAAGTCAACAATGTATTCTATTTCACTCGCAGTCAATTTGTGTGAAAGAGGCAAACATAAAATATTTTCAGATATATATTTACAATCAGAAAGGTCATATTTTTTGCAGTCTTTATATAAATTACTGTCGCTGATTAATGGATGAAAATACCTTTTTGCAAAAACCTGATGCGATGCTAAATAATTCTGAATTTCTGATACTGTTGCTCCAAAAGTGATTGGGTCAATTATTATTGGAAAATAAATGTAATTATAAGTTGTATTTTCTGATATTTCTATTGTATGTATACCTCTTATGTTTTTTAATAATTCACGATAAAGTAGAGTTGCCTTTTTTCTGTTTTCTATTGCATTATCAACAAGGCTCAAAGAAGCTAATCCGAATGCAGCCTGAAACTCATTCATCTTAGCATTTAATCCATACTCGGTTATACAGGAATTTTTATCTATTCCCGAATTTGCCAGTACATCCAGGAGTTCTTTTGTTTTTTTATCATGGCTGATAACTGCTCCTCCTTCTATCGTGTTAAAAACTTTGGTTGCGTGAAAGCTCAGTACAGATAGGTCGCCATAATTCAATACGGATTGGCCATTTATTTTAACACCAAAGCAATGCGCAGCGTCATAAATAACTTTTAGCTTGTACTTATTTGCAAGTTTATCAATTTCTCTTACGTTACACGGATTACCGAACATATGCACCGGAAGAACAGCACATGTCTCAGAGCTAATGGCTTTTTCCACCGATGAGATATTGATATTCAGAGATGATTTGTCGATGTCAACAAATACCGGCCTGAGATTGTTCCAATATAGTGCTTGTATTGGAAATTCCGCTTAAACTGACCCCCTGATTCCGGGGCAAACTGACCCCTCTAATCCGGAGCAAATTGACCCCACTTCTGCGCGGCAAACTGACCCCCCCCTGTTTTTGATCTGATCATGCTGATTTAGCGGACCTGCTCCGGATTGGCTGTGTTGTAACAACTTCACAGCAAATCTAGGAAAAATGGCTAATAAACCAATCAGTATGAGCATCGTACGACAAATCATGAAGCTTTATTCCAGGGGAATAGGCAAAAAGCGCATAGGCCACCGGCTTGGCGTATCCAAGAACACGGTAAAACAATACATCGGAGTAGTAGAGAAGCTGCAAAGACCCTGGGATGAGCTTATGCAGCTGAGTGACCATGAACTCAATCAGTTGGTTCATCCCCCCCGGCAGTCGGTAGTGGATGAGCGAATAAAGCAGGTGTTTGATTTCTTTCCTGAGATGGAGAAGCGTCTTCGTAGACGCGGCATGACCGTGGCCCGGCAATATCTTGTATTCAAAGAGCGCTACCCTTCAGGACTGAAGGAAACCGCCTTTTACCGGTACTACGGCAAATGGAAGAAGAAAGTCTACCCGGTGATGCATATTGAGCATAAGGTAGGCGATATGATGTATGTGGATTATGCCGGGGCCACGCTGCCTTATGTGGAGGCCGATACAGGAGAAATAAAGCAGGCACAGGTCTTTGTGGGGATACTGGGCTGGAGCCAGTACGCTTATGTAGAAGCCTTACCAAGTCAGGTGATCGATGACTTCATAGCCGGCTGTGAGAACAGCTTCTGGTATTTTAAGGGCGTTCCGCTGGCCATTGTCCCTGACAATTTGAAGTCGGCCGTGTTCAAGGCCAACAACTATGAGCCCACACTTAATGAAAACTTTAAAGCGTTCTGCGCTCATTACGGCATAGCCATTTTACCGGCACGTGTCCGGAAACCTCAGGATAAGGCCCATGTGGAGAACATGGTCAAGATCGCCTATCAGCGCATTTACGCCAGCCTGCCGGAGAAGGAGATCCTGACCCTGGAGGCGCTCAACGCGGAGATACGCAGGCACCTGAGCTGCGCACTCAACGATGTGCCCCTTACAGGCAAACAGTGCTCCCGCCGGGATCAATGGATGCTGGAGCTTCCTACGCTGCAGCCCTTACCGGAGAAACGCTATGAGATGCGAAAGATCAAACAAGTCACCGTGATGAAGAACGGGCATATATATCTCACGGAGGATCAGCATTACTACAGCGTACCCTACGAGCTGATCGGGAAAAAACTAAAGCTTCAGTACTCGCGCTCCGTGGTGGAACTCTACGAGCAATACCGGTTGATCGTCTCCCATAAGAGGATCAAAAGCCCCCATAACTACACCACCGTTGCGGAACACATGCCTCCGCAGCACCGCTATGTAACCGATTGGAGCCCGGAGTTTTTCATGGAAAAGGCCCGTGCCATTGACCCATCCGTGGAATACTACATCAGCCAGGTGCTGGCTAAAAAGGTTCATCCCCAGCAGGCGTATAAATCCTGCCAGGGAATCTTATCCTTTGCCCGGCGTGTGGGCAATGACCGGCTGATAAAGGCCTGCAAGCGCGCCCATGAGATTGGCTACTATAACTATAAAACGATAGAGGACATTCTTCAGAAAAACTTTGACCGCTACGAGGACGAACCCCAGCCCACACACATGCCAGCCCACGAGAATATCCGGGGAGGAGATTATTATCAATGAATTATATGTCAAACATCAAAAACCAAAACTACATGAATCCAATCTTAGAAAAAATGAGACAAATGCGTCTGACAGGAATGTCACGTGCCTTTCAACTTACGCTGGAGAGCGGAAGGAATGAGAAGTTCACTCCCGATGAGATGGTTGCCCACCTTATTGATGCCGAGTGGGATGAGCGCTACAACCGGAAAATGGACCGCTCGCTCAAATACGCACGCTTCCGGTACAAGGCGAGCGTGGAACAGATATCCTTTGAGGATAACCGGCTGGACAGAAATCAGTTGCTCCGGCTCGCTAGCTGCGATTTTATCAAGAGCAAGGAGAACATCATTCTCACAGGAAGCACAGGCATCGGGAAAAGCTTCGTAGCCTCCGCCCTGGGTCACCAGGCGTGTTCTTTAGGGTACCGGGTATTATATACGCACAGCACAAAATTGTTTGCTCGAATGAAGATCGCCAAAGCGGATGGCTCATACCTGAAGGAACTGGCTAAAATTGAAAAGCAGCATTTACTGCTCATTGACGACTTTGGTATCCAACCCCTTGATGCACAGGGAAGATCCACCCTGATGGAGATCATTGAGGACCGGCACGGAAAATCCTCTACCATCTTCACCTCCCAGGTCCCTGTGAGTCTCTGGCATGAGATCATCGGGGAGCAGACCATCGCTGATGCGATCCTTGACCGAATCGTTCATGATGCCCACCGCATTGAAATGAAGGGAGAGTCGCTAAGAAGAAAAAGGCAACCCAAAACAGAGGAATCTATTGACCTGAATGAACTAAAAAACTAATTTAGCCTGGTCTTGAATAAATCAGCATCGATCAACTCAAAAAGGGTACCTCAAATTGAGGGGTCAATATCCCGCGGAAAGGTGGGGTCAGTTTACGCGGAATCTCCAGTCTGCCCGCCTGACGCAAAACCCGTGTTACCTGCTGGCGTTCGTGTCATTCGTTTTGTGTCAATGTCTTAAAGGTCTTTTTTTAATCATTCCTCCCTTTGTGTCCTTTATGCTACTCATCACAACAAAAGCGTTGGGGTCAATTTTTTCTATTTCAGTATTTAATTTATTTAACTCAAGTCTGGTTACCACAGTGTAAACAATGTCCATTTCTTTCGCTTCTCCCTTTTTACCAAAACCGCGTTTGCCGTTATATATAGTTACACCCCGTCCCATATTGTCAATAATCATTTGTCTGATTTTGTCATTGTGTGATGAAATAATGGTAACACCTATATATTCTTCAATTCCTTCAATAATAAAATCAAGTGTCTTTGATGCAGCTAAATATGTAATCATTGAATAAAGAGCTATTTCAACTGAAAGAAAATATACAGCCGCAGAAAAAATTACAACATTAATTGCGATAATGATGTCGCCAATAGTTGTCCCGAGTTTGCGACTTAAAAAAATGGCAAGAACTTCTGTCCCGTCAATTACTGCTCCGCCTCTAACTGAAAGCCCGATACCAGCACCAAGAAAAAAGCCACCAAAAACTGCCACCAACAAATTGTCTTTCGTAACATCTGGAAAACTGACTGTAGCAAGACAAAGTGCAAGTCCTGAAATTGCAAGAGCCGTTTTTATCGCGAAGGGTTTACCAAGAATTTTGTATGCAAGAAATATAAATGGGATGTTTACACAAACAATCAAAATAGGAAGAGGGAATTTTGTCAAAGCGGAAATCAATAATGAAATACCTGTTGCACCTCCGTCAATAAAATTATTTGTCAGCAAGAAGCCTTTAAAACCAAAAGATGCAGAAAAAATACCAATAGTAATTAGGAAAAAGTCCTTAATATGGCGTTTAGTTGTGATAATAAATTCTCGATAATTCTTTGCAAGTTGGTAGTCAGAATAACGGGCTTTGTCACCCGATTTATTTTTCTTGTGTCTAAGTGTCGTTTGAATAATTATTTGTGTCCAAAATGGGTTCATAGTCGTTGTGTCATTGTCTTTACGCTTGCAGGTAACGTTCCGCAAGTTTGCGATGTGCGGGTTTTCGGAGAAGGATTTGTCGGCAAGACAAATGCTTATTTGGAAACCCGCACTCCATTTTACTTGAACGCCCGCATAACGCCAAACCGCTGTTAGTGGTTGTGTTTTTTTGTTTTGATAAATTTATATGTCTGTTTGCCGAGAACATAATTATCACCACCATAAGTTTCTGTCATCATTTCTGTCAAGGTTAAAGTGTCGCCTGAAAAAATCCAATTGTAATAACATATTTGTGTCTTTGGAGGAGGTGCGTTGCCAGGTGCAGCAACTGTCGTGTCTTCAAAGCAGATTACGTCATAATTTTGAAAGGGATGTGATGTTCCGAAGTAGTCGT
This sequence comes from Bacteroidia bacterium, assembly GCA_020852255.1. NCBI lineage: Bacteria > Pseudomonadati > Bacteroidota > Bacteroidia > Bacteroidia bacterium. The sequence goes on from JADZBD010000008.1 coordinate 66,141, forward strand.
GAATGTGATACTTATTATATTTTTTGAAACCAGTCATTAAACCATCAGTTGTCAATGTCATTTTTTGTCCATTGGTCGCTGATTTATATTCACCTGCAATTAAACTGTCTATGAAAAGTTGATAAAATCCGTTCTTGATTTTAAAAGCATCTTTCTTGTCAAGGATGTCCAAGAGGCGTTGTTCAGTCACTCGTCTGTAAATATATTTTTTGTCTTTGAATTTATTATTTTTCTCGGGTAAAATGTCAGCCGCTTCAATCCTGTCCGTTTCTTGGTTGTAATGGAACACGAATGTGCCGAAATCCTCTATTGAACCAAGCGTGTCGCTGTCGGGATTTATTTTGATTTTCTTTTTTATAAAAAGTAGTCCAGTTGAAAACAAACTGTCTTTTTGAATATTTAGCGACATAGCACTCCAAGAAATATAATAAAGTCGGTGCTTACCAATTGCTTTGTCTTTGAAAATGCTGTCGATGTAGTCAGTTAAAATCCAGTAACCGTCAAGAGCGGTAGATTTGGTCTTTTCTGTAACAGTGGTGTCAACAGATTTATTTTCTGTCGCCCCCTTGTCTTGCGTTGGTTGGCAGCCAGTTCCTAACAGAACCACTAAAGTCAATATGTATAATGTCGTCTTTAACATAACCACTAACGTTTTGCAGCTACTGGCAGGCGGGCTTTCGAAGCTTCAACTGTCTATACCGACAAAAGGTTTTATAAAGATACTAAACTTTTTATTCCGACGTCCGCCCGCTTGCCAGTAGGTGCTGTTAGTAGGCGTTGTGTGTCCTGCGTTACCACAGGGTATAAAGATAAAGTTCTTTGAGATGGTAACAAAACTCTGACAGAGATGATAGACGATGTCAAGAAACGGAAACGAGTCAACCCCCGAAAGAAAAGGGCAAAGT